>JBJKRV010000198.1:0-11091 GCA_046704465.1 Opitutaceae bacterium
CTACTGCACCTTCCTTCCGGCCAGCCTCGCGTGGATGGCCCGCGCCCTGGCCGCGGCCCTGGAAATGCAGGTGTTGCCGGTTGATTGTCCCGCCTGGCTCGCCGCCCTCGACGTCACCCTGGCCGACGATCTTCCCGCCAAACTCGGACCACACTGGCTCAGCTTGGTCAGCCTGTTCGGTTCACTCAGTCGCGCCAATGCCAAGAAAGCCGAGTGATTTTGATCTGCAGCCACACTGGCACCTCGATTTCCGGGACGCCGCCACGCTTCCCGAAGACCGGGTCGTTCGGGTGCGCTTTCTTGTCAACCTTTGCGCGACCGCCATCACCCTCGTCGTGCTGGCTCTGCTGGGCTGGCAGCTCTATACCCGCGCCGAGGTCGCCGGTCAGCTCCAGTTCTGGAACGACAAGATGGCCCAGCATCAGCAGGAATACGCGCAGCTCCAGTCGGAACTGCAGGAGTACATGGCGGAGGCCGGCAAGATCAAGGATGCCTACGATATCATCTACACGCCGTTTGTGCCGTCCCGGTTCATTCTCGACATCGGTCACACGCTGCCGGACAGCATGACCTTGGACATGATCGGCTTCGCCGGCAATGTGGTCACGCTCCGCGGATCGGTGGCGGCTCCTCCTGAACAAGCCAGCCGGATTCTCGGGGGTTATGTGGCGACGCTGCGCGGCGACCCCGCGATCGGACCGCTTTTCAGCGACATATCCGTCCCCAACCTTGATCGCGTGCAATTGCAGAATTTGTTCAACTTCGTGATCGTGCTCAGGCTCCGACAACCCTCGTCGTCGGCCGATTCGGGATCCGCCTCGACACCGTCGTCATGAATCGCAGGTTCCTGTCCGAGATCGGTCAAGCCATCCGCCGCTATCCCTATGGCGCGATCTGCATCCTGCTGTCGCTGCTGCTGGCGGGGGCCAATGTCTGGCTGCGCTTCAATCTGCGTGCCCTCACCGCCTTGCAGCGGGACACCGCCCGGGAGGGCACCCGCATGCTAACCATGATCGCCCACGGGCCACAATTGCGGGCGGAACTCACCACCGTGCACGCAGCCGTGCAGCGGATCGCCGGGAACCTGGTGGTCGAAAAGAACATTCCCGACAACTACGGTTATTTCTTTCGCATCGAGCAGGACACGCAGGCCAACCTCACCGAGTTGCAGCAACGCCCGGCCATCGTGCCGGATTCCGGGGCGGCCAGATCCTATAAGCGCGTGCCCTTCTCCCTCCAGCTCAACGGACCCTTTCCAGCCATCATCAAATCCATGCAGCGGCTGGAATACGGGCCGCGCCTGGGACGCATCGACGGCTTCCAGATGCAGCGGACCGACCCACAAACCGGCAACGTCGCCCTCCAGGTAGATTTCGAATTGCTCGCCGCCCCATGAGACCCCGTCTGATCGCCCTTGCCCTGATGGGGGCTGCGCTGACCGCGGCCCGCGCGCCCGCGGCCAATGCCCCGGAGACCTCCGCTGCGGACGACAGCTTTCCCCACACCCGGGCGAGGATCGAACATCTCTTTCAGGACCGCGACGCGCCGCCGGCCCTCCCCAGGAAGATCATCAATCCCTTTGTCCCGGCATCGATGCGTCTGGCAGACGCTGACGCACGGAAGACGATCGCGGCTCCGACCGACGTGATCTCCGACAATGCCATGCTTGAGCGGGTCGCGCCTGCCGTCCAGATTCAGGGGATCATCCAGGTCGGCGGACGCCCTTCCCTCATCATCAACCGAAAGCCGTTTACCGAGGGCGACCACCTGACGGTCATGTACGGCACCATTCCCGTGGTGATCGTGATCAAGAAGATCACACGTGAGACATTCACCTTGGGTTACGGCGACGCCACCCTGACGCTAAGCCTGCCGCGATGACGCTCAACCGGCGGCAGGGCTCCGGCTGAGCCGGTCGATCACGGCGGGCAGCAGACTGTGTTCGGCGGCGTGCATACGCCGTTCAAGCGATTCCAGGGTGTCGTCCGGCTCGATGCGAAGCGCCAACTGGTCGATGATCGGTCCTCCATCCACCTCGGCGGAAACAAAATGCACCGTGCAGCCGGTTACCTTGACGCCCCGGCGCCAAGCCTGGCCGATGGCATCGAGTCCCGGGAAACTCGGCAACAGGCTCGGGTGGAGGTTGATGATCTTGCGCGGAAATGCCTCCAGCAACCGCCCCTTGAGAATCCGCATGAAGCCGGCAAGAACAATCAACCCCGGGTCGCATCCGCGGAGGAAATCCAGATAGCGCCCCTCGCCCGCATCATCGAATTTCGTCTTGAAGGGGCCGGGATCGAGATAATCTGCCGGCACCCCAAATCGGGGGCCGAGGTCGAGGATGCGGGCCGACGGTCGGTCGGACAGCAGCTGCACGACCCGGGCGGCGCCGAGCCGACCTTCCTTTTCGGCCTGCAGGATGGCCTCGGCGTTGGTGCCACGCCCGGATCCCAGAATGACCACGCGAAAGCTCATGCCGAGCCGGCGGCCCGAATCCGGGCGATCAACGATGTGGTGCTGAAGCCGCGCAGAAACGGGAGAAATTTGATGCGCGCCCCCACCGCCGCCAGCGCGGCGCGCTCGTCCGGATCGAGCGTCTCCAAGGTGTAATCGCCCGCCTTCACGTAAAGATCGGGCGCGAGCGCGCGAATTTCCCGCGTCAACCGCGAGTGTCGAAAGATCACCACGCCGTCGACCGATTGCAGCTGCGCCAGGTTGAAGGCCCGGGCCCGCTCGTCCAGGATTGGCCGGCGCGGGCCCTTGAGCTGACGGACGCTCCCGTCGGAATTTAGCGCTACAAACAGCCGTCCCCGCCGCCCGGCCAGGCGTCGAGCGGCGGCGAGGTACGCGGTGTGCCCGGGATGCAGGAGGTCAAAGACGCCGTTGGTAAGCACCAGCTTTTGGCCCCGCCGCCGCAGGCCCCGGCGCGCCGCCACCGCCTGCTTGAGCGTCATGAGCTTGGGATTGGCCAGGTTCATCTCCAGGGAGCCGCATCAAAAGAACTTCTTGGCTTTTTCGAAGAAGCTGCGTGCCACCGGCTCATCGGCGTCGCCACACGCAATCGCGAAATCCTCCAGCTTCTTGCGCTGTTCGGCGGTCAGGCGTGTCGGCACCTCCACATGGACGCGCACCAATTGGTCCCCCCGCTGCCCCGAACGCAGCGCGGGCATGCCCCGCCCCTTGAGCCGGAAGGTGGTGCCCGACTGTGTGGCCGGCGGAATCTTGAGCGACGCTTTGCCAGATAATGTTGGAACCTCGATCGTGCCGCCGAGCGCCGCCAGCGTGAATTTGATCGGAATCTCGCAGAAGAGATCGTCGCCCTGCCGCTCGAAGATCTCGTGATCCTTCACGTGAATGACCAGGTAAAGGTCGCCGGGGCGCCCGCCATAAACGCCCGCCTCGCCGTTCCGCACCGAGCGCAGCTTGGATCCCGTATCGACCCCGGCCGGAATCCGGACGTTGAGCTTCGTCGTCTGGTTCGTCCGACCCTCGCCATGGCATGCCTGGCACGGTTTCTCCACCCGGGTGCCGGCGCCATGACACGTGGGGCACACTTGGCGTACGGTAAAGAATCCGCGCGAAGTCGTCACCTGTCCGGCTCCACGGCAGGTGGGGCAGGTCACGCGGCGGGAACCCGGCTCGGCACCGGAGCCGCCGCAATGTTCACACTCGGAGAGCTTGCGAAATGAAATCTCCTTCTCCACGCCGACCGCGGCCTCCTCGAGCGTGATCTCGAGATCATAGCGGAGGTCGGCGCCGTCTCGGGCCCCATTTCCCCCGCCTCCGGCCCCGCCGCCACCGAAGAACTCCTCGAAAATGCCACCGCCGCCACCGAAGACTTCGCGGAAAATGTCGAACGGATCGTGAAAGCCGCCCGTGAACCCGCCGGCGCCCGGCCGGGGACCGGCCCCCTGGGAGAAAGCCGCGTGCCCAAAGCGGTCGTAGGCCGCCCGTTTGTCGGGATCTTCCAACACTTCGTAGGCCTCCGAAACCTTCTTGAATATCTCCTCGGCCTGCTTGTTGCCCGGATTCTTGTCGGGGTGATACTGGACCGCCTTCTTGCGGTAGGCTTTCTTAATTTCCTCCGCCGAGGCGTCCCGTTTCACGCCGAGCAACTCATAGTAATCTTCCTTGGCCATGGTCAGTTGGGTGGCAGACGAGTCGGGAGCGGACTGCAGGCCTGATCCCTTGCGGGAGAGCCGCCGGTCCGCCCGGCGTCAGGGCTGGGCCTCCTTGGCCGGGCCGCTGGACAGCACGACGCTGGCCGGACGAAGCAGGCGCCCGTTGAGACGGTAGCCGGCTCGAACCACCTGCATCACGTGCTCCTCAGGAACCTCGGCGCTGGGCTGATGCGAAAGCGACTCGTGTTGGTGTGGGTCGAACATCTCACCTGCGGGATTGATCTCGGCGAGGCCGTGCCGCGTCAGCGCCGCCCGGAGCTTGTCCAAAACCAAGCCCACACCGTCGCCGATCGATTGCGCCGCCGGGTCCTGTCGCGCCGCCGCCACCGCGAGTTGCAGATTGTCGAGCACGGGGAGCAGATCCTGGATCAAAGCCGCCGTGCCGAATTGGCGCAGTTCGTCTTTCTCTCGGATTGCGCGCCGCCGGTAGTTCTCCAGATCCGCCACCGCCCGCAGGTAGCGGTCGTAGTTGGCGGCCGCCTCCCGCTTCGCCTCGGCCACCACCGCCTCCGGAGTCGGGCTGGCGGGGGTCGCCGGTGCGCCGGAGCCGCCGGGCGCCGGGCTCGGGCCGCCGGGCTTGGCGTCCGCGGTGATTTCAATTGCAGCGTCGTCTGGATGGGATTCGGTCATCGAAAAGGGCAAGTAAACTATTTTCGAAGGCTTTTCTCAAGCGATTCAATCAGGCCTTTCACGGTTTCTCCAGTCCTGCGTCCCGCATTTTCCAAGCGCGCGCCAGCCGTGTGGAGCAGGGAACTGGCCTCGGCAGCCATCTTTCCCGATTCCGGCGAATCCCGACCCGCCGTTGCGATCACTGAGGCGGCCACCGCGTGCAAGTCGGTGACATCGGAAAATGTGTGGTGATAATGAATATCCACGGTCCGGATTTCCGGCCGGTCGCGATCGAAAACGGCGACCTCCAAACGGTCGACACGCAGGTCCAGACGTTTGATCAAAATCCGAGCTGGAGCTGCCGACGTCAGGGCGGGAAACCCCTGTGCGAAGAGACGGGCATTGAGCCGCCCGCGGGCATCCCTCACCAGCGCGACCTCCGCCACGTGCACCACGGCATCGTCGATGCGCCACTGCGATCCGAGCAGCGACGCCGGATTGGCCTCAATCTGAACCTCCGGGATCGTCAGGAATGCAGGACGCGGGAAATCCGGAGGGTTCGCCACCGTCATCCCATCGACGCGCAAGGTTCCACCGAAGGGATTAATATAGAAGGACTTCGACGATACGACGAATCCCGTGCGTTCACGCACGACGCTGGACATCACGTGCGGCAGCAAAATCATCCAAGCGAGCGCCAGAACTGCGAAAAGCAGAGCGAGACCGGCGACGAAGTTCATCCCGGCGCCTCCCGGGGATGCTGTGATGCGCGGTTCCGTCATCACGAACTCGGGATTCAGACGAAATTCTCCGTCACGAGGAGCAGGCTCTCCTCCGCCGCTACAAATGTGAATTGGCCGGAAAAAGATAGCAGCAGATTGTCCCCGCGGCTGGCGGACTTCGACGCGGAGTTTTCGCGCACGCGACCTTGGGCGATATGCAGCAACCGGGGCTGCTGTCCGGCCTCGAACACAAGGCGCTCGCCGCGCGCCAGCGGCACACGGCGGATCAGGAATTCGGCGCAGTCCGCGAGGACTGCACCGGTCGGCGCGGATCGCATTGGCTTTGGTTCCGGCTGCCCCCAACGGATGGATTCCAATGCCTCCGCCAAATGCAACTGGCGTGGCTTTCCGTCGAGTCCCATCCGGCCCCAGTCGTACACCCGGTAGGTCGTATCGGAGTTTTGCTGTATCTCGAGAATGAGGTTGCCGGCGTCGATCGCATGGACCGTCCCGCTGCGGACCAGGATCGAATCGCCAGCCGCGACGGCAAATCGGTTCACACAGGCCTCCACCGTTCCTTCAGCCACGGCCTGTTCAAAGCGGCTCCGGTCAACGCCCTGCCGCAATCCCACGATGAGGGCCGCCCCTGGGTTGACCTCGGCAATGAACCAATTTTCTGTCTTGGGCTCGCCGCGCAGCGCCACGGCTTTCTCGGCCGGCGGATGGACCTGCAAGCTGAGCCGCTCCCGACAATCCAGCCATTTCACCAAGATTGGGAATCGCCGGCTTGGGTCCCATTGGGGCCCCATGAGCTCGGGTCCGTGGGTCTCGATCAGCGACCGCAGAGTGCGGCCGGCATGACGTCCGCCCCGAACCGTCGATTGAGCCTCCGGGCGATCGACGATCTCCCAGCTTTCCCCGATCATCTTCCCCGCGGGCAGTGTCCGGGCAAACGCATTGGTCAGGGCCCGCCCTCCCCACACTCGCTCCTGATAAATGGGTTCGAACTGCAATACCTCCATATTACGGTACTTATGAGTTAATCGTCAAAAAGGGGGCGGGTGATTTACATTGACCGACCCGGCCACTAGCTTGGATTGTTCGTCGAGGTACCGTCGCTACACAAATGGCCAAGTCGGAGACTTCAAACCCAAAGAACGTTCCATCGTTCCAAGGTCCTCGCCACCGTCCGAAATGGCTCGCGGCGAGCGTGTGCTTTCTGCTCGGCGTGTGGTTGCTCGTCGTGATGCTGAACTACAGCCCGCGCCAAAGCATGGAGTACGAGGTCGGGGGCCAAAGCGCCTGGCAGAACGGTCAGTGGGTCATCCAGAACATCGCGAAGCCCTTGCCCAACCTGGGCGGGCCGTGGGGCGCGGAGGCCGCGTGGTGGTCGCTGCGGCTCGTGGGCCTGGGCACGTGGTTTCTGCCGGTTTTTTTGCTCTGGTTCGCCTGGGTCGCCGTTCGAAACGCGCGGCGCCTCGTGATCACCCGCTTTGTCGCGATGGCCCTGTGCATCGCCTCGGTTTCAAGCCTGGCCGCCATGATCAAGGGCTTTCAGCCCACCGACTACTTCACCCGAGGGTTGGGCGGGATGGTCGGAGAGCTCCTCTATACACAGGGCCTGAAGGGCACGGTCGGGGTGGCCGGGGCCGGACTCCTGCTGGGCACCATCTACATACTGACGCTGACGTTCATTTTCACCCGGGACATCGCGGCCGAGCTCGAGAAGCTGCTGGCTGCCCTGCAGACCTGGCGGGCCCGCCGTGCCCAGCGCGCGCTCGCCCGTGCTGAACAACGGAAAAAGGACCGCGAGGCGCGCCAAAAGGCGCGGACCGCCGCTCCCGCCTCCATCGTGCAGACCACGCTTGCCGCTGCGCCCCAGATGGCTCGCAAGCCGCTGACCATTCCCAAAGCCAAAGAGGACATCGCCCGTGAGGCCGCCTCGGCCAAGATCGTCGATTCGATGGCGCCCATGCCGGTGCGAACCTCCACTCCTCCCATCCCTCCGGCACCGGCGCCGGCACCGGACAGCGCTCCAAGACAGGCCCCGTCCGTATTGGGCAAGTTGAACATCGTCCAGCCCGAGGAAACCAAGAAGGCCCGGACTTCGCTGGCCGCCCGGTCGGATGCAAACTATCAGTTTCCCCCGTTGTCGCTCCTGCGGGAGCTTTCGAAACTCGAGGCGGGTGCGACCGAGGACGAACATCGCCAGAACGCCGAGAATCTTCTTCGAATACTGTCGGAATTCGGCGTCGAGGTGAGCCTCGGCGAAATCCACGTGGGGCCCGTCATCACGCGCTACGAAGTCGTGCCGGCGCCGGGCGTCCGGGTCGAGAAGATCGCTGGCCTCGACAAGAACATCGCGCTGGGCATGCGCGCCCAATCCGTCCGGATCATGGCCCCGATCCCGGGGAAAGCGGCCGTCGGCGTCGAGGTGCCAAATCAAAAACGGATGGAAGTCGGCCTGCGGGAGATCATCGAATCCGAAGATTGGGCCGCGGCCCGGGCCGACCTGCCGATCGCTCTCGGCAAGGATGTCAGCGGGCGGCCGCTCGTGTCCGATCTGGCCAAGATGCCCCACTTGCTCATCGCGGGCGCCACCGGTTCCGGAAAGTCGGTCTGCATCAATGCCATCATCGCGTCGATTCTATACCACGCCAGTCCGCGTGACGTCCGGCTGTTGATGATCGATCCGAAGATCGTCGAATTGAAGATCTTCAACACGCTGCCGCACATGCTGATTCCGGTGGTGACGGAGGCAAAGAAGGTTCCGGCCGCATTGAAATGGCTCCTGAAGGAAATGGAGCATCGCTACCAGCTCTTCGCGAAGGTCGGGGTCCGCAACATCGCCGGATTCAACGGCCGTCGGAAATCGAATCGGGATTCCACTCCGAGTCCGGAAGTCCAGACCACCCTGGATGTCGCCGCCCCCCCGGCGGACGCGGAAGTGCCGGACCACCTGCACTACATCGTCGCCATCATCGACGAGCTGGCCGACCTCATGATGTCGGCCCCGGCCGAGATTGAAACCTCCGTCGCGCGTCTCGCCCAATTGGCTCGCGCCACCGGTATTCACATCATCATCGCCACCCAGCGGCCGTCGGTGAACGTGATCACCGGCGTGATCAAAGCCAACCTGCCCTCGCGCATCGCCTTCCAAGTCGCATCGCAGGTTGATTCCCGCACGATCATCGACACCAAGGGGGCCGAGACCCTCATCGGCCGCGGCGACATGCTGTTTTCACCGCCGGGCTCGTCCAAACTGGTGCGTGCTCAGGGCGCGTTGGTGTCCGACGAGGAGATTCACGCCATGGTGGAGTTTCTCAAGCGCAACGGTCCCCCGATCTACGCGCAGGAGGTGCAGGCCCATATCGACCGGGTCGCCAGTGAGGACGACGAAGGCGGTGAGGACGGCAGCGACGAGGGCGAACTCGGCGATGACGAACAGCTCTACCAGCAGGCGCTGGAGGTGCTCAAGGCCACCCGGCGCGCCTCGACTTCGATGCTCCAGCGACGCCTGCGCATCGGGTACAACCGGGCCGCGCGCATAATGGAGCTGATGGAGGAGCGGGGCGTGGTCGGACCCGAGAACGGCGCCCAGCCGCGTGAGATCCTCAAGGACTTGGAGCAGCCCTAGTCGGTCGCGCCCATCCGGATGCAGGATGGTCCGCCCGGCGCGGCCGTAGCCGGCACGAGCGGTTCCGCCCCTGCAAAATCCGCCTTTCCATCGCCGGTCAAATCGCCTAACTCACCATCATGCAGACCATCGGCGAACGCCTCGAGGAAGCCCGCAAGCGCAAGGGTGTCTCCATCCGCGAAGCCGCCGAGGCGACCAAGATTCGCAGCGACTATCTGCACAAGCTCGAGAGCAAGAGCTTCGATCTCAAGCTTCCCGAGATCTACGTTCGCGGGTTTCTGCGGGGCTATGCGCGCTATCTCGAGCTCAACAGCGAAAAGCTTTTGGCCGACTATCGCACTCTGGCACCCAGCGATGACCGGGCCTCCCGCCGGGACAACCGGGAAGTCTATGGTCGGATGGACTTGGGACAGACTGCCCGCCAGGGAGCGGAAATGCCGGCTCCGCCACCGGCGGAGGAAGCTCCCGCCCCGGCGCCACCCATGCGACCGGCCTTTGGTGCGGCCGCGGGCGCCCGCACCTTCACCATTGACCGGACGCTGCTGATAAAGGCCGGTGTGGTCGCGGCGGCGTTGGTTTTCATTGTCGTCATCATCTTCGGCATCCGCGCGCTCTCCCGGGGGCCGGCCAAACCGGCCGTCGCGCTTACCCCCGCCGTGCAGCGGACGCTGGTTATCTCGGCCACGGGGCCCGTCGATGTGCAGGTCAAGCAAGAGCTCAACGACCAGATCGTCTGGCGAGCCCACATGGATGCCGGCGACAGTCATTCGATTCCCATGCGTGGTGGTCTTTATATCACGGCCACCGCGATGCAGAACTTGCAACTCGAAGTCGGCGGGCAGCGGCTGGCAAATCCCTACACCGGCCTGTACAAGGTTCTGGTGGAGTAGCCCCGAACCGACACCGGGGTCACCGCATCGAGACGGGCGGGCCGAGAACCTCCCGCAACACGATCGCCTTCCGCAGGCCGGCCCTGCTGCGCAAATCCGTCAGCAAGCCGGTCGGCGGAGTCTTGGATTTGCCCGAAATGAGCTCGCTGATCGGCACCGCCGCCGCGGGTTTCTCGGTCGCCGCCGCCGCCAGATCCTGCCACTCCCTGAGCATCCTTTGCTGGCGGGCGAGTTCGCGATCATCGTCTGTACCCGGAGTGGCGTCTGCCTCCGGTTCGGCCGAAGGCGGAGGTGAATATTGTGGGCGCAGTTCTGCGATCAGCGGCGGCGGCTCTTCGACCATCGGATCCTCATCACGGGGCGCGGAAGGTGGGGCCACCCCGCGCCGCTCGAGAATGCGCCGGCGGATCTCCTCCTGAATCCGCCGGGTGCGTTCCGCCTGTTCCGGGTCTTCGTCCGCTGCCGGACCCTTTCGTCGGCGGAGGGACCGAAGCAACACCACGACCACCGCCGCGATCAGAAAAATGACGTCACTGTTTTGATTGACCCAGTCCATGATGGTTCAACCGACCCTTGACGAAGGAGCCTCCAAGTCTGCCGGCTGAAATCCGGCTATTTTCTTTCCGTGCCCGGCGTGGCAATCGACGTCCGCATGTCGGTGTCGGACTGGATATTCTGCAGGCGGTAATAATCCATGACTCCCAGCCGGCCGCTGCGAAAGGCGTCCGCCATGGCCAGCGGCACCTCGGCCTGCGCCTCGACCACCTTGGCCTGCATCTCCTGAACCTTGGCCTTCATTTCCTGCTCGAGCGCCACGGCCGCCGCTCGCCGGATCTCGGCCTGGGCCTGGGCCATGTTCTTGTTCGCCATGGCTTGCGCCTCCTGCAGCTTGGCTCCGATATTCTCGCCCACGTCCACGTCGGCGATGTCGATGGAGAGAATCTCAAACGCCGATCCGACATCGAGCCCCCGGGCCAGCACGGTCTTGGAGATGGCGTCCGGACTCTCCAGCACATGCTTGTAGCTCTCAGCCGAGCCGATCGTGGTCACAA
>JBJKRV010000199.1:0-7984 GCA_046704465.1 Opitutaceae bacterium
CCCCACGGGGCCCGCGTGGCCGCCATGATGGCACTGATGGACTTGCGCGCCTCCTCCGACTCCGCCGAGGGCTCCAGCGACAAACGACGCAACGACAGCGCCCGGGCAGCCGGCGGGCGCGGTGGAAACTTGATGGGGCCGACAGCCGGGGGCGGCTTCGGCGGAGGAGGCTGGTCGCTCATTGCTTCCGGAACAGTCGCGAGAAAAAGCCGCCGCGTTCGCGCGCTTCGGCTTTCACCTCCTGGCCCACGCCCGCTTCGCGCAGCGCGGGCTCCAGCAGGGACGCGACAATGCGTTCCCGCGTCGGGTCGGCCAGCGGCATCAGCTCGCGCTCCAGCGCGCCGCCGGCCTTGAGCCTGGACACCAGCTCGGCGAGATCCTCGCTGAACCATCGGACCAGGGAAACCGTGCGCTCCCGCAACGCCACCATCGTCTCCCGGACCCGATCGCGGCTGATCGTCGCCGCCTGCGCAGCCTCCTCCGGCGGGAGCGAAGCGCCAAACCGCCGCGCCACCGCCGCCCGCTCGGCCGCCGGGAATTTTCCGACCATCTGGTTGATCGCCTGGACGAGGTGCAGGCCGCGTGCCCCGGGTCGGAACGGAAGAAACCCGGCCAGGGCCTCTTCGTTGATGTGAGCCAGGGCGTTGAGGAACGAGCGAAAGTCGCCGCCCACGATCACCTGCGGCGGCATGTTCTGCGCAAAATCCGCAAACTCGCCCAGGGTGGTGATCTTTTCCAGGCGACAGAACTCCTGGGTCTCCTCCGAGATCAGGACATATTCCATCGGGAACGCCTCCGGGATTCCCAGCTTGGCCAGATTCTTCTGCAGGGGATTCTCCTGCGCCACCGATTTTGCCGTCTGGTCGACCATCTCCCCGAACGGATTGTCGAACGCGAGCGTTTCGCGCAGGATCGAGATCAGGCTGGCGACGCGCTCGGGGTGTCCGGCCATGCCCGGGAATCTCACGAGCTCCTCGTACGGCAGGTCGATGTACTTGGCGGGTGTCTCGTCCTCTCCGGCAAGCGGCCAGTCAGGCGCGTCGAGATTCTGCGCCAGGCTGTTGAGCGAGGTGTCGACCATGATCGAGGTGTGGAAGCCCATCCGCACCTCGTCCCACACCCGGGAGAAATCCTTCGGCTCGGTTGTGCTCATTCGAAATTCGCGGAATGCGTTCTTGAGCCTAGAGCAGCTCTCCCTGCTTGACAAGTTCCTGCGCGACGCGGCGGTAGTCGTTGAGAACGTTGTCCGTTTCGCCGCTCTCGCGCTGACCGACCAGGGCCACCGGCAGACCGAGTGCGACCGCCCGCCGCACCACCGTGGCGTCGCGGACCTGCGCCTCGAACAGCCGGGCGCTGGCCGCCACGCGCCGCTGGGTCTTGAATTGATTCAGGCGGAGTTGCATCCGCATCTTCGGCACCTCGATGTCCACCCCGGTCTTGATCGAATTGAAGATGACGCCCTGCACGGTCGCCGGGTTTCCCATCGTCGCCGTGCGGAAGCTGGCCGAAAGCTGGTGAAACTTGTGGAGTTTTTCCACGAGCAGAGTGAAGCCGATCAGGCTCAGCGCGTCGGGGTTGCCCGGCACGTAGACCTCGTTCGCGGCAAAAATCCCGCATTGCGAAGCCCGCAAGATATTCGGCGGACAGTCAAACAGGATGAAATCGTAGTTCCCCTCCAGCTCCCGGAGTTGTTCGCTGAAAAGCACGTAGGGAGGCTTCCGCGGATCGGTCTCAAACTCACTCTCCAGGTCCACGAGGTTGAATGTCGTCGGGACCAAATCCACGCCCGGCAGCAGTTTCTTGCCGGCCTTGTCCTCAATCACGTCCTTGAGCAGGAGCTCCTTGAGCGTGGCCTTGCCCGGATAGAAGATCGAATAGACCGCCCCCTCCCCTGTGCCGTTGATCTTGTTCCAGCGCTCCAACCGCAGCAGCCAGATGCTGGCGTTTGACTGGGTGTCGAGGTCGAACAACAGCACGCGGAGCCCCATCTGCGCCATGCAGGCCGCCACGTTGACTATCAGGGAGGTTTTGCCCACTCCGCCCTTGTAGTTGATGAAGGCTATCTTTCTCGCCATCGCTGAGATAAGTTGTTGTACGCCGGTTTCAGCCGTGAACATGTCGAGTTGATGGCCTCGCGCGAGTCAAAAAAAAACCGCCTTGGCTTTGACTGAATTTTCGCGCGCACCGATGGGAACCGGGAGCGGCGCCGCCACGGCCCGTCGCCCGGTCTCCGAGGCGGGCCGACAGCTCCCGGGCAGCTTTCACCAGATTGTCACACCCGCGCCGCCGCGGCGCCACCGCCGCGCCGTCTCATTCCGTGATGCCCCGGACCATTCTCAGCGTCGACGACGAGCCCGATATCACGGATCTGACCCGAGTCCACCTCACTCGCGCCGGCTTTGTCGTCCTGACGGCCGCCAGCGGGCGCGAGGCCATCGAGGTCGTCAACACCCGCCACCCCGATCTGGTCCTGCTCGATCTCATGCTGCCCGACATCGACGGATTCGGCGTCTGCGAGATCCTGCGGCGCACGCCCGACACAGCCGCCATCCCGATCATCATCCTCTCCGCCTGGTCGACGGCGGAAGCGCGTACGCTCGGCATGGATTACGGGGTGCTGGAATACGTCACCAAGCCGTTCAGCCCGAATGACCTGGTGAACCGCGTGCGCCGCCTGTTGTCGCCCTCCGCCGCGACGTCCGCCACCGCCCCGCATCCCTGATCCGGTCCGGCGGGACCAGATTCCTATCGTCAGCTGCCGGCCGGCGCCTAGCCTGCCTCCATGGTCACTTCCTGGCTGGCCGTGGCAGACCCGAGCAAGAGCTGGGCGCACCATGCCTGGACGGATTTCGCCTCGCTGCCGGACCGGCAGTACGGTGCGGCGGTGCTGCCGGTCCATGCGCTGATCAAGACCGCCGCCCGCTCCTCCGACCTGGAGGAGGCGATGGGCAGCGTCCTGCTGCGCGACGCCGTGAGCCGGCTCCGGCCGCGGTTCCCGGTTCGCGTCCTGCCTCCCCTTCGCTTCGTACCGGCCGACGGTCCGGAGAGCCTGTTTGGAATCGACTTCGAGACGGCTTGCGAACTCGTACAGGAGATCGCGGCGGGCGTGCGGGCCGCTGGATTTCAGAAGCTGGTCTTCTTTAACACGGGGCCGGCGGGCGACCCCCTGGTGGGCACCGCCGCCATGGACATCCGCGCCCAGACCGGCATGCGCACGTATCATCTCGACCTCCGCGCTCTGGGCTTCGATCCGCGCGCACCCGCCCGCGATGACCGAAGCCGGGCCGGGCATGTGGCCGGTCTGCTCGAGGAAATCCTCCTTCACCATGCCCCGTCCCCCGCGCGTGCCGAGGGCGACGATGCCCGCCCGGTCTCTCCGACGCAGCCGTACCCGGCGTTCCGGAGTCGTTATCTGCCGGCCGCCACCCCGGAGCAGTTGCAGTCCGTGTCCGCCTCAGCCCGGGCGCTTGCGGTGCTGCCGGCCGGCGCCATCGAACAGCACGGGCCTCATCTGCCGGTCGGAGTCGATGCCATCCTGAGCCACGCCCTGCTCGACGCCGCGCTGGCCCGGCTTCCGCCCGAAGCCCCCGTCTGGGTGACCCCGCCCTTGGTCTATGGCAAGAGCAACGAACACGAGGGATTTCCGGGCACCGTGGCGGTGTCGGCCCGGACCTTTCACCGCCTCGTGCTCGCCGTGGCGCGCCAGGTGCGCGCCCTCGGCTTTCGCCGACTGGCCGTGTTCAACACGCACGGCGGCAACCGCGCGGTGCTGACCGCCGCCGTCCGCGAGCTTCCGCCGGCGGTCGGTCTCGACGCCGCGCTGGTGCGTCACGACTTCGCCGCCGGCATGGACGCACACGAGACCGCATGGGGGTTTCACGCCGGCGAGTGGGAGACATCGCTCATGCTCGCCTGCGCCCCGGAACTGGTGCGGATGGATCGCGCCGTCGGCGAGTACCCGGTGCAACCCGGCGAGCCGGGCGAGTTGCGCCCGGAACGTTCGCCCGCAACCTTTGCCTGGATCACCCGGGACCTGTCCCGAAGCGGAGTCATCGGCGACCCCACCCGGGCCACGGTCGAAAAGGGC
Organism: Opitutaceae bacterium; assembly: GCA_046704465.1. Lineage (GTDB taxonomy): Bacteria > Verrucomicrobiota > Verrucomicrobiia > Opitutales > Opitutaceae > Fen-1467. The sequence continues at coordinate 4,088 of JBJKRV010000199.1, forward strand.
CGCGCATGGCTTGACGGGGCGTCGACCCGCCTCGCCGAAGCGATTCGACGTCAATACGACGGGTGAGCGAGGAGATGTCCTTGCCGGATTATTCATTTAACTCGTTGATTTCGTCAGGGTAATAGTAATTGACAACGGGCGCGAACCTTGGACCTTCATGAGTCGGTTGTTGCCGCGACATCAGGTCCATCCGGTGGGCAATTCGGATTCATCCATCCGAAGCGGCAGTGGTTCGCTGTGCGCGCTGCGACTCGCCAACTAGTCACATGGATAAGCCCCGTCGCATGCACCTGCCTTTCCGTTGGAAGCTGACGCTGATCATTATTTCCGTCTGTGCGCTTTCCCTGCTGGCGGCGATGGGCAGCTACTACCTCCTGGAGGTCCTGCGCTTTCAGAACGAAATCAGCCGGCGGATCGACTCCACCGAAAGCCTGTTGCGGCCCAATATCGTCCATTCGCTGGAGCGGGACCCGACCGGCCGGGATCTGTCCCTGGCGGCGCTTGAGAACGACGACATCATTGCCGCCGCCGCCATCTTCTCGCCGGACGACACGCTGTTGGCGAAATACATCCGGCCGGGCTCCAACGAATTCATCCCGCTCCCGCAGAATGTGCACTTCAGCCTGTCCACCAACCGGCTCGCACGTTCCTACAACCTGATCGACCGGAACGGGAAGTTGCTGGCCAGACTCTACCTGAAGGCCGACGTCTCCAAGCTGGCGTCGGCGCGGTTCGGCGATGCGGCCCGCGGCATGCTCATCATCTTCCTCGCCTGCTGCCTCCTGGCCATGATGGTGGCGCAGCGCCTGCAGAGCACCATTTCCACCCCCATCACCGACCTGGCGCAGGCGGCGGCCGACGTGGCGCAGCGGCAGGACTATTCGGTGCGCGTGACCGAACGGGGCCGGGACGACATCGGGATGCTCACCCGCTCCTTCAACCAGATGCTGCAGACGATCCAGCAGCGGAATCTGGAGCTCGAGGTGGCCAAGCGACTGGCCGAGGACGCCCGCGAGAATCTCCGCCGGGCGAACGAGCAACTCGAGCAAAAGGTGGTCGAGCGCACCGCCGAACTTGAACGGGCCGTCGTGGCCGCCAAGGAGGCCAACCAGGCCAAGAGCGCCTTCCTGGCCAAGATGAGCCACGAACTCCGCACGCCGATGAACGCGATCATCGGGTACAGCGAGATGCTGCTGGAGGACGCGAGCGACGCCGGCCAGGACCGGACGGCGGAGGACCTCCGCAAGATCCTGAGCGCCGCGCGGCACCTGCTGGGCCTGATCAACGACGTGCTCGACCTCTCGAAGATCGAGGCCGGCAAGATGCAGCTCTACCTGGAGACCTTCGACCTGCAGACAATCGTCACCGAGGTCACGTCCACCATCGCGCCGCTGGTGGAAAAGCGAAAGAATCAACTCGTCGTCACCTGCTCGCCGTCGATCGGCTCGATGTACGGCGACGCGACCAAGATCCGCCAGGCGCTGCTGAACCTGCTGAGCAACTCGAGCAAGTTCACCGAGAACGGCCGCATCGGATTGAAGGTCGACCGCGAAGTGCAGGACAGCCAGGTCTGGGTCGTGATGGAGGTGTCGGACACCGGCATCGGCATGACCGAGGAGCAACTGGGCCGGCTGTTCAAGGCGTTCACCCAGGCAGACGCCTCCACCGCGAGCAAATACGGCGGCACCGGCCTGGGACTGGCCATCTCCAAGCAGTTCGCGCAGATGATGGGGGGCGACATCACAGTGGCGAGCAAGCCCGGCGTCGGCTCCACCTTCACCATGCGCGTGCCGGCCCGCGTGAAACCCGCCCGGTCCCCCTACGCCCTCGCGGAGGCCGACAAGGAGAAGAAGAAGGAAGAGGAGGTCCCGACCGCCCCCAAGGGCAAGGTGCTGATCATCGACGACGACGAGGCGGTGCACGCCGTGCTGAGCAACATGTTGACCCGCGAGGGCTACTCGACCCGCTCCGCCCGCGAAGGCAAGGAGGGCCTGCGCCTGGCGCGAGAATACCGGCCTGACATCGTCATCCTGGACATCCTCATGCCGGGAATGGACGGATGGTCCGTCCTGTCCCAGCTCAAGGCCATACCCGGATTCAACGACGTCCCCATCATCCTGCTGACGATGATGGAAAACAAGGAAATGGGATTTGCGCTCGGTGCAGCCGACTTCCTCACCAAGCCGATCGACGCCCAGAAGCTGCTCCCCGTGCTCGAGCGGCACAACGCCGCCAAGCACAGCGGCATCGTGCTGGTCGTGGAGGACGACCCGCCCTCCCGCGATCTCGTGGTGCGCATGCTGAAGAAGGAGGGCATCGAGGTGCGGGAGGCGTCCAACGGCCGCGAGGCGCTGGACCAGTTGAAGGGCGGAGTGGTGCCCGACATGATCATCCTGGACCTCATGATGGCCGAGATGGACGGCTTCGAGTTCCTCCGCCAGATCCACCCGAATCCCGAGTGGGTGAAGATTCCGGTGGTCGTCGTGAGTTCGCTCGATCTCAACACCGAGGCCCAGGAAGCCCTCAAGGGACAGGTGGAACGCATCTTCCAGAAAGGACGCTTCTCCCGGGATGACTTGCTTCGCGAAGTGCGCGAGACCATCAATCAACATATGCTGAACCGACAGGCCGGCGACGACCAGCCGGCCGTGATTCCCTCCTGAACCTCCAACCCTTGATCCAACATGGCCAAGATCCTCATCGTGGAAGACAATGAAATGAATCGGGACATGCTGTCCCGGCGGCTCGAACGTCGCGGCTACTCGGTCATCATGGCCGTGGACGGCGGTGCGGGGGTGGAAATGGCCAGAAGCCAGAAACCCGACCTGATCCTCATGGACATGAGCCTGCCGGTGATGGACGGCTGGCAGGCCAGCCAGGTGCTCAAGGCGGACGCGGCCACGGCCCCGATCCCCATCATCGCGTTGACGGCCCATGCGATGACCAGCGACCGGGACAAGGCCCTCAAGGCCGGCTGCAACGATTACGACACCAAGCCCGTCGACTTGCCGCGACTGATCGGCAAGATCGAAGCCTTGCTGGCCTCGCCCTCCCAGGGATCGGCCGCACCCAACCCGGCTCCGGCACCATGAGCGAATCCTCCGCCTCCGACCGTCCTCCCAAGCCCCGCGCCGCGACACAGGGCACCCTGAGCCCCTTTCTCCAGGCGCTTCAGTCCAACGACCTCGAGACCCTCACGCAGCTGCGTCACGCCCTGCGCACGCCGCTCAACCAGATCATCGGCTACAGCGAGATGTTGATGGAGTCGCTCGAGGGCAGCGAAACCGAGCGCCTGCTGCGCGACGTCAAGAAGATCCACACGGCCGGCGGCCAGCTCCTGGCGTTGTTCAACGACGCCCTGGCCCCCTGGAAGATCGAAACGGGCAAGATCGACCTGCTGAGCATGCGGCGCGACATGCTCTCCCCGCTCAACGCCATCATCGGCTACAGCGAGCTCTGCCAGGAGGAGGCCGCCGAGCTCGGCCAGACCGAGGCGGGCGACGACCTCAAGCGCATCAACCAGGCCGGATACAACCTGCACCGGCTGTTCGAAAACGAGGAATTCGCCTCCAAGATCGGCATGAGCGGCGGTGGCACCGACCCCGGCCTCTCGGCGCAAGTGACCCTGGGCCCGACGATGTCCGCGACCCACCCGCCCACGCCGACGGAACTCCTGGGGCACGCGGCGCCGCAATACACCGGACGCCTCCTGGTCGTGGACGACGACGCCATGAACCGCGAGATGATGGCGCGGCGCCTGCAGCGTTCGGGCTTCACGGTCACGACCGCCGAAAACGGGCGCGTCGCCCTCGACCTGCTCAAGCGCCAGGAAGTCGATCTCGTGCTGCTCGACATCATCATGCCTGAACTCAACGGCTTTCACACCCTGGAGTTCAT
>JBJKRV010000200.1:0-11610 GCA_046704465.1 Opitutaceae bacterium
TATTTTTTAATCCGCCCTAGCCCGGACATTTCGCACTCGCCTATTGGCAGAGCACACACCCCGTCGCTTCGCGCCACCCCTCTTTCAGAGGGGATTCGGCGCACCCCGAGTGAAATCCCCTCTGGAGAGGGGTGCCCGATAGGGCGGGGTGTGTCTGCATCGCTCCGAAAGTGTGAACGATGCGGGCTAGCCACGGTTCGCTTCGGATCCGCCCTCCCGGCCGCCGTCGCCCTTCGGGCTATGGCGCCGAGCGAGGTCGCGCTCCACCCATGAGCAATCGAGTTCCGCGCCCGCTGCTTCCCGACAAATCCCGCTCCAGGTGGAACCCGCTCTCCGAGCGGGTTCTTTGCCTTTCAAGCTTCACGCCCGATCCCTCGATCCGCCCGGCCCGCCCTCACGGCGCCGCGGGCGCTCCCAGCCGCTGCAGCATCCGGCGGGCGTCCTGGTTTCCGGGCTCCAGCCGCAGGACCGCCTGGAACTGGGCCACCGCCTCCACCACCCGCCCTTCCGACGCCAGGGCGTAGCCCAGATTCGAGCGCGCATCCGCCAGATCCGCATTGAGCCGCAGGGCCCGCTCGTAGTGGGCGATCGCCTCGTCCGTGCGTCCCGCCTCCTGCAGCGCGTTGCCCAGGTTCACCTGGGCGTCGACGAAGTCGGGATTGAGGCGCACGGCGTCCTCGAACTGGGCGAGCCCCTGGCGCGGGTGCCCGGTTCGCATGAGCAGGATCCCGAGATTGTTGTGCGCCTGGTCGTAGTCGGGATTGATCCGCACGGCCGCCTCGAAATGCGCCTGCGCCTCGGCCGCATGGCCCAGGCGCAGCAGGGCGATGCCGAGGTTGTTGTGCACGGCGTAGAGGTCGGGCTTGATCCGCAACGCCTCCCGGTAGGCGGCGACGGCCTCCGGCAGCCGGCCGGCGACATAGAGGGCGTGGCCATAGGTGTCCAGGAGCTCCGGGTTGAAGGGTGCGAGGCGCAGCGCCTGCCAGTCGCGGGCGATGGCCTCGTCGACCCGGCCCGCATGCAGCAGGAGCACCCCGAGGCGCTCCAGGATCCGCGGGTTGTCGGGCCACTTGGCCACCGTATCGCTCCAGATCGCGAGTTCGCTGCGGAAATCGCGGTTCCGCCGCACCGTCAGCCAGCCGAAGCCGAACGCCAGGGCCAGGCAGACCAGGAGACTCCGCCGGCCCGCCACCGCGTGGAGCCCCGCCACCGCCGCCACCACGACGGCGGCCAGCGGCAGATACATCCGGTGTTCGGCCATCGTCTGCGTGACCAGGGGAACGAAGCTCGAACTCGGCGCCAGGATGGCGAAGAACCATGCGCCCAGGAATCCGAGCTTCGGCCGCTTCCGCAGGGCCAGCAGGGTTCCCCCGACGAGAAGCGCCAGCAGGAGCGCCTGCGGCAGCACCGCGGCGACGCTCTTCACCAGATACCGGCCGTAGTCGAACACCAGCGGCTCCGGCCACACCGACAGCCGGAGATATCGGACGATGGCAGCGCACTGCGTCAGCGCATAGGACCACGCACTCACTCCGAGGCCGAACCCGACCGTGTCGTTCCGGTGGTGGCTCGCGACCATGAGCAGGGCGAGCGGCACCCAGGTGACCGCCAGCGCCAAATGCACGCGCCGGCGCCGGCGCCAGGCCTCCCGGAACGTGCCGCTGACAAAGGTGCGGTCGTAGAGGAAAACCATCAACGGGGCCGAGACCACCCACTCCTTGCTGGCCATGCCCAGGAGGCAAGCGAGGACGGCAACGGCAAACCACCCGCAGGGGCGCGGCTTGCGACGCCCTCCGAACCAAGTCCGGCCGCCGCGTGAATGGTGCCGGTTGTCCGTGGTCCGTGGTCGCGCGTTCTCCTCTGCCTCAGCGGGCGCTTCGACGCCGCGGACGAACGCGTAGAGGGTCAGCAAATAGAAGAGGCCGCCCAGTTCCTCGGCCCGGTTGATCACCGCCGTCACGGACTCGGTGAGCAGCGGATGCACCGTCCAGAGCGTCGCGGCTGCCAGGGCCAGCAGCCACGGTGTGTCGTCGTGTGGACCGCGACCGGCGGCGCAAGGCGCGTTCATTCGCGCCAGCGTCCGCCGGACCACTCCAAACAGCGCCAGCGCCGTCAGCACGTGGAGCAGCAGATTCAGCGCGTGGTATCCCCACACGTCCAGCCCGCCGAACGCGTAATTGACGGCCAGCGAGAGGTTGAGCAGCGGGCGTCCGCTCGCTCCGCCGGCGTTGGCCGGCGGGCTCAGCGCCTTCCAGAGCGGCCACAGGTGGCGGATCGTCGGGTTGTCGACGATTCCCGGCAGGTCGTCGAACACGAACGGGCACCTCAGCGAGTTGCCGTAGGCGAGCAGCCCGGCACCGCCGATCAAAACAACGGCCACCACGGTGCGCCACCAGGCCGGGATGGCGGGCCGACCGGCGGAGGCGTGCCCTGCAGGCGCCATGGAAGATCGAAAAATAGTCGCCGGTCGCGAGTCCTCACCCGCCCGCCCGGAGGCGGACCGGAGGACCGCGGCGCCGGCTCAGCGTTTCGCGGGCGGGGCGTCGGTCAGGGTGATGACGTCCTTCGGGTTGATCGCGTATTTCAGCCCGCTGTCCAGCTCCACCAGCAGCACGCCGTGCAACGCGACGAGCGATTTCACGCTCACGAGCGTGACGACCGAGCCGTTCTGCCGCAGGACCAGATAGACCGGGGTCTGATGGATCTCGTGCAAGGCCGCGGCGTACCCGAGCGCGAGCTCCTCGACCTCCGTGTCCACCCGCACCTGGGCCGGCGGCGATGGGACCTGGTAGGCGGACTGGCCGAAGACCGCGGTGGCGCCGACCAGGATGAGTGCGATCAATGGCGTTCTCATGGGCGTGCTGTTCGGCGCCACTCAAGGCGGCGGCTGCGCCCGGGTCAACGGCGACTGCCGGGCTTGCCCGCGCGGGCGGCGTTTGCCACCGTCGTCGCCATGAATCGCTGCCCCAGTGCACGTCCCCTCCTCCGAAATTGCTGGTGGCTGTTTCCGGCCGCCGTGGCCCTCGTCACGACGAGCCTCAGCGCCGCCACGACCGACGCCGAGTACGGCATGTTCCCGGTGGGACGGTACGAGATCAACTACAACACCTGGGGCGCGGCCTTCTCGCCCGGCGGACACGAAAGCGTCTGGAGTTCCGCGACTCCGTCCACCCTGGGACCGGTCACCTGGGGGGCGAAGTACGACTGGCCGGTCGGCGACAAGCCATACCAGGTCAAGGCCTACCCCAGCATCATCTCCGGCTGGCACTGGGGAGTGTGGTCGAACGAGTCCGGCCTGCCGGTCTGGCTGGCGGACCGCCACCGCGTGCTGGTCAGCGGCTCGATCGCGGTCACGAATCCCGGCGTCCAGAACGTCGCCTACGACTGCTGGTTTCACAACGTGTCCGATCCCGGCCACCGCGCCCAGCCCACCGACGAGCTGATGATCTGGGTCGCCCGCTTCGGCGGCGCCGGCCCGCTCGGCAAGCTCCAGGACACCGCCAGGATCGGCGGCGCCACCTGGGAGGTCTACCGCGGCGACCTCGCGTGGCACGTGTTTTCGTTTGTGCGCACCACCAACGCCGGCTCGTGGTCGCTCGACGTGCGCGATTTCACCGACTACCTGGCGGCCAGGGGCTGGCTGCCGGAGACAAAGTATCTGACCAGCGTCGAATTCGGCAGCGAGATCTTCAAAACCGACGGCCCCGGAAGCTTCGAGGTGAAGGATTACCACTGCGAGGTGAAGTGACGGTGCCACAGGCGGCGGACAAGCGCCTCCATCTCGGAGGGCGCAGACGAGCTGCGCCCCTACGTCCAAGCCGGTTCGATGGCCCCACCCGTAGGGGCGCGGCTTGCCACGCCCCATCGGAAACACTCACACCCCGCGGGCCTCGATGAACGCCTTGATCTCCGCGGGGTCGGCGCGGACCTGGTGCTTGACCAGCGGCCTGGCCTTGAGCGCCTCCAACGACGGATCGGTCGGCGCCAGGCCCGTGGCCTCGCGGATGGCCTCCGGGAATTTGGCCGGGCTGGCGGTCGCGAGCACCACGCTCGTGCGGTCGCGGCTGATGTCCTTGAAGCCGCAGGCCGTGTGCGGGTCGCAGACGTATCCGTACTTCTGGTAGACCTGCCGGATGAGGCGGGAAATCTCGCCGTCGGTGCAGCGCGAGGCCGTGATGGTGCCGGTGTCGAAGGCGTCGAAGCGAACCACTCCCTCGGTCTTGAACGTGTGCATGACCGCGCGCACCCGCGCCGGATCGCGCCCCAGCTGGTAGTAGAGGAACCGCTCGAAATTCGACGCCACCTGGATGTCCATCGAGGGCGCGAGGCTCGGATGGACCGGCGCGAGGCGGTATTCGCCGGTCGTGAACAGCCGGTGGAGGATGTCGTTCTGGTTCGTGGCGACCTTGAAGCTGCGGATCGGCACGCCCATCTTCTGCACGAGCCAGCCTGCGAGCACATTGCCGAAATTGCCGGTGGGGACGACGAATTCGAGGTTGCCGCGCTTGGCGGCGGGCAGGTGCAGCCAGGCATGCAGATAATAGACCCCCTGGGCCAGCACGCGCGCCAGGTTGATCGAGTTGACCGCCGACAGGCGGTGCCGCGTCCGAAACGCCTGGTCCCCGAACACCTCCTTCAACGCCGCCTGGGCGTCATCGAACGTGCCGTCCACCGCCAGGGCGTGGACATTGTCCGCTCCCGTGCAGGCCATCTGCCGCTCCTGCAACGGCGCGATCCGCCCGTCCGGGTAGAGGATGAAGATCGCGATGCCCGGCTTGCCCAGCAACCCGTGGATGGCGGCCGCGCCGGTGTCGCCCGAGGTGGCGCCGAGCACGTTGAGGGTCTCGCCGCGGATCCGGCACTGGCGCTCGTAGAGATTGCCCAGCAACTGCAGGGCGAAATCCTTGAAGGCGAGCGTCGGCCCGTGAAACAGCTCGAGCACAAAGAGATTCTCCCCGAGCTGCTCCAGCGGCGCGGGATCCGGCGGGGCGAAGTTCCGGTACGAAGCCCGGACGATCTCCCGGAACTCCTTCGAATCCATGTCGGTCGCAAACAGCCGGAAAAACTCCGCGCACAAATCCGCGTAATCCAGCCGGCTCCATTCCTCCAGGCGGTCGGCCAGCTGCGGCAGCGCCTCGGGCAGGAACAGGCCGCCGTCCGGAGCCAGGCCCAAGGCCACGGCTTCGCTGAAGCCAACCGGCTCGGTCTGTCCGCGCGTGCTTACGTAACGCATGGGGGGAGATTGGCTACAAGATGGCGCCGTCGGGCCTCGCGGCTTCTTCGCACCTCCGGCGTGTTCTATCGACCAATTCGAGCGGGCCGGCCTCAGGCCAGCTTGTCGAGGCCGAACGCGGCGTGCGCGGCCCGGGCCGCCTCGTCGGCGCGGGCCGCCTCGATCACCACCGAGATCTTGATCTCGGAGGTGCTGATCAGCTCGATGTTGAGGCCCTTTTCCGCGAGGGTCTGAAACAGGGTCGCCGCCACGCCGCTGTGCGTCTTCATGCCGACGCCCACCACCGAGAGCTTCGCGATCTGATCGTGCCCGGCCACCTCCCCGCCTCGGATCTCCCTGAACTCGGGGGCGAGCACCTGGCGAGGCCGGTGCGAATCGCCCTGGGGCACGGTGAACGTCAGGTTGGCCACGCCGTTGCGACCGATGTTCTGCACGATCATGTCGACGATGATGTTGGCGTCGGCCAGGGCGCGAAACACCCGCGCCGCCGAGCCCGGCCGGTCCGGAATGTTGCTGACCACGACCTTGGTCTGGTCCTTGTCCACGGCCACGCCGCGCACGACCACCTGCTCCATGTAGGCGACTTCCTCTTTCACGATGGTTCCCGGGTTGTGATTGAACGATGAACGGACTTCGAAAATGACGTTGTACTTCTTCGCGAACTCGACGGAACGCGACTGCATGACCTTGGACCCGCTGCTCGCCAGCTCGAGCATCTCGTCGTAGCTGATCTCGTCGAGCTTGCGCGCGTCCTTCACCACGCGGGGGTCGGCGGTGTAGACCCCGTCGACGTCGGTGTAGATCTCGCAGCGGTCGGCCTGGACGGCGGCGGCCAGCGCGATGGCGGTGAGGTCGGACCCGCCCCGCCCCAGGGTCGTGATCTGGCCGTCCTCGTTGATGCCCTGGAATCCCGCCACGATCACCACCTTGCCGGCCGCGAGGTCCTTCTCGATCGGACTCGCGTTGATGGTCTTGATCTTGGCCTTGGTGTGCGCCTTGTCGGTGAAGATTCCGGCCTGCGCCCCGGTGTAGGAGACGGCGGGCACGTCGAGGGCGTGCAGGGCGATGGCGGTGAGCGCGATGGTCTCCTGCTCGCCGGTGGCCAGCAGCATGTCGAGCTCCCGTTCGCTCGGCTGCTCGTGGATCGCCCGGGCCCGAGCAATCAGCTCGTTGGTCACCCCGGAGCGGGCCGAGACGACGACCACCAGCTCGTGGCCCTCGTCGCGGGCGACCTTGATGCGTTCGGCGACGCGCTTGATCCGCTCGATGTCACCCACCGAGGTGCCGCCGTATTTCTGGACGATTCTGGGCATGGACAAAGTCGGGAATTGCCGCAAAGAGGCTCAAAAAGCGCAAAGAGAATCTAAACGGGCGGTCGCGGGAGGAGCCATCGGTGGGCGGCAGGTGAGCCATCACTCCCGCGCTGGGTGCGGCCGGTCGGGCGCCTCACTCGGCAAAATCGCCGATGCGCAGGACCAGGGGCGCCTCGAGCACGCTGTCGAGCTCCGTCAGGCCCGCGAGGGTGGACCGGATGGCCTGTTCGTGGCTCTCGTGGGTGGTGAGGATGAGCATGGCCGCGCCGGGCCGCAGGCTGCCGCGCTGGATGACGCTCTCAATGCTGATTTCGTTGCGGGCGGTGATCGCGGCGATCTGGGCGAGCACGCCGGGCTGGTCCTTCACCTCGAGGCGGAGGTAATAGCGGCTGCGAATGCAGGTGAGCGGCGCGAGCCTTACCCCCCGGCGCCCCCCGGCGGCGGCCGCGGTGGCCTCGTCCGGCGCGATCACCGTCTTTCCCCCGATGAGAAGTGCGACCGCGTCGGCGATGTCGCTGATGACCGCACTGGCGGTCGCATCCTGGCCGGCGCCGCGACCGAGGTAGAACGTCGTGCCGACGACGTCGCCGCTGACGGCGATGCCGTTGTACACCCCCTCGACCCCCGCCAGCAGGAGCCGGCGCGGCAGGAGCGTCGGATGCACGCGGACGAACACCTCGCTGGTCGCCAGGTCGCGGGAGATGACCGCCAGCAGCTTGATGGCATAGCCCAACTGGGCCGCGTGCACCATGTCGGCCTGGCTGATCCGCGTGATGCCCTCGACGAGCATCTGGTCGGTCTTCACCCACACGCCGTGGGCGAGGAACGCGAGGATCGCCGCCTTGTGGGCGGTGTCCCAGCCCTCGACGTCGAGCGCCTCGTCCGCCTCCGCGTAACCCAGCCGCTTCGCCTCGCCCAGGATGTCGGCATAGGAGGCGTTCTCCCGCTCCATGCGGGTGAGGATGTAATTGCAGGTGCCGTTGAGGATGCCGTAGATGAGGTTGAAACGGTTGGCCACGAGTCCTTCGCGCAGCGCCTTGATGATGGGAATGCCGCCCGCCACGCTGCCCTCGAAGAAGACGTGGCCGCCGCCCCGGCGCGCCGCCGCGAAGATCTCGGCGCCGTGCTCGCAGAGCAGCGCCTTGTTTGCGGTGACGACGATCTTGCCGTGGGCCAGCGCCGCCAGCGTCACTTCGCGCGCCAGCGTCGTGCCGCCGATCAGCTCGCATACGATCGCGACGTCGGGATCGGTCGCGATGCCGCGGGCGTCGGTCGTCAGCCGGTCGGCCGGGATCTCCACGCCGCGCGGCTTGGCGGGATCGCGCACGGCGACGCGCCCCAGTTCGATCCGGGCGCCAAGGCGCGCCTCGAGTTGGGCCCGGGTCGCGGAGAGGTGCTTCCAAACGCCCTGCCCGACGGTGCCGAGGCCGCAGAATCCGACCTTGATGAGCGGCGGCCGGCTCATGGCGGGTCCTTCCGCTCGCGCCGCTCCCACCGGTGCTCCGTGCCGGCAAGCAGCCGCCGGATGTTGGCGGCGTGCCGCAGGATCACCAGCAACCCCAGGAGCGTCACGACCACCTCCAGCGCGAGGTGCAGGCCGAGCACCCACGCCGTGGCCGGCACCACGATCGCCGCCAGGATCGAGGCCAGCGAGACATACCGGCTGAGCGAAAAGGTGACACACCAGACGGCGGCGCCGATCAGGATCGGCACCGGCATGAGCACCAGCAGGCCGCCGGAGGCGGTGGCCACGCCCTTGCCGCCGCGAAAACGGGTGAACACGGAAAACGTGTGCCCCAGCACGGCGCCCACCAGCCCCGCCAGGCAGTACGGCAGCGCCACGTCGATGGCATGGAGGGCGTGCAGGTGGCCGTGTTCGAGGGCGACGCCGAGCACCGCACCCTGGCTCGCCTGCCAGGCCCACGGCCAGGCGGCGGCCGCGGCCCCTTTCAGCGCATCCAGCAGGTAGACCAGATTGCCCGCCTTCGGCCCCAGCACCCGTTTGACGTTGGTCGCCCCGGGGTTGCCGCTGCCCGCCTTGAAGATGTCCACGCCATGCGCCCGCGCCACCAGGAACCCGAAGGGCAGCGAGCCCAACAGGTAGCCGATGACGCCGGCGATAAGCACAGGAACGATCACGACGGTATCGGTCGGACGGGGGACGGCGGGACGCGCGGCAGATTCCCGTTCACAGTTGGACGAACTTCGCCAGCTTGATGGCGGGGTGCGATTTGATTTCCTGGCGGGCCGCCGGGCTCGGTTCACTGTCGACCCGGACCACCATGTAGGCCGTGTCGCCGGGCGTCAGCCGGCTCAACGACATGTCGGCGATGTTCACGCCGTCCTTGCCCAGCAGCATGCCCACGGTCCCCACCATGCCGGGCTGGTCGACGTTCTCCAGGACGAGCAGCTTGCCCTCGGCGGCCACCTCGACGTCGCGGCCGTTGATGGCCACGATCCGGGGGCTGTTGCCGCGGCCCATCAGCGTGCCGTCCGCCGAGAACACCGAACCGTCCGGCGCCGCCGCCTCGACCCGGATGAGCTCGCTGTAGTCGCAGTCCGCGGCCGACTTGACGACCTCGGCCTGCACGCCGAGGCGCTTCAGCAGCACCGGGGCGTTGACGAAATTGACCTCCTCGCCCCCGATGTGGCGCAGGAATCCGCGTTCGATGCTGCGCGTCACCGCATCGGCATCGAGGTCCACGATCCGGCCCCAATAGGTGATGCCGAGCTTGTCGACCTGCTTCGGGGCGATCTGCTGCACCAGCGTGCCGAGCTTGGCGCCGAGGTCGAGGTACGGGCCCAGCACCTTGAGCGTGGCCGCGTCGATCGACGGGACGTTGACGGCATTGCGGATCACGCCGCCGCGCAACGCGTCGGCGATGGCCTCCGCGATCTCGATCCCCACGCTTTCCTGCGCCTCGGCGGTCGAGGCCCCGAGGTGGGGTGTGAGCGTGACGTTGGGCAGCTTGCGCAAGGGATGATCGGCGGCGAGCGGTTCCTTCTCGTAGACATCGAGACCCGCGGCCGCGACCTGGCCCGACTGCAGGCCGGCGAGGAGCGCCGCCTCCTTGATGATGCCGCCCCGGGCGCAATTGAAGAGGCGTACGCCTTTCTTGGTCTTGGCCAGGGCCGCCTCGTCGATCATGTAGCGGGTCTGGTCCGTCAGCGGCATGTGCACGGTGATGTAGTCCGACTCGCGCAGCAGCGCGTCGAGATCGACCTGTTCCACCTGCATGGCCTTGGCCCGGCTGGGCGCCAGGTAGGGATCGAAGGCCAGCACGCGCATCCCGAAGGCCTGCGCCCGCCGCGCGACTTCGCTGCCGATGCGCCCGAGGCCGATCACGCCGAGGACCTTGCGATGCAGCTCCAGGCCGGAGAAGCTCTTGCGGTCCCACTTGCCGTCGCGCATCGAGGCGGCGGCCTGCGGCACCGGCCGGGCTCCGCAGAGCATGTGCGTGAACGTGAGCTCGGCCGTGGCCACGGTGTTGCCCGACGGGGTGTTCATGACCACCACGCCCCGCTCGGTCGCCGCCTCCACGTCCACGTTGTCCACCCCCACGCCGGCCCGCCCCACGACCTGCAGCTTGGACGCCGCGGCAATGACCTCGGCCGTGATCTTCGTCTCGCTCCGGACGATGATCGCGTGCACGTCGCCCACCAGTCCCAACACCTGCTCGCGGGTCGATCCGTAAGCCTCGACGACGTCGAAACCGGGCTGGCTGCGAAGAAATTGTACGCCTTTCGGCGAGATCTTGTCAGCAACGAGGATTTTCATGGATAAGCCTCTGACGGAAAGGTCCCCCGTGCGGGAACGCAACACCGGAGATCACCGGCCGACGGCTCGGCTTTCATTCGGGTTTGCCTCGGCGCTCCCGGAATCATTCGATGGGGTGTGACGCCCGAATCGTCCCCTGCCGTCGATCGTCTGGCGCGCCAGATCCGCTTCATCGTCGAGGTTGACAAGCTGAAGGAGATCTTCCGCCAGACCCTGACCATCAACAGCCGCCGGCGCGAGAACGATGCCGAGCACTCGTGGCACCTTTGCCTGCTCGTCATCACCCTCGCCGAACACGCCAACCAACCGGACCTCGACGTCCTCCGCGTGCTCAAGCTGGTCATCATCCACGATTTGGTGGAGATCGACGCCGGCGACACCTTTGCCTACGACACCGCGGGCATGGCCACCCAGCACGCGCGCGAGGCCGTCGCCGCCGACCGGATCTTCGGTCTGCTGCCGGACGACCAGGCGCGCGACTTCCGGGCCCTGTGGGACGAGTTTGAAGCGCGGCAGACCCCCGAGAGCCGGTTTGCGGCGGCCGTGGACCGGTTCCAGCCCATGCTGCTGAACTGCCGCACCGAAGGGGCCGCGTGGCGCCGGCACGGGATCACCCGCGACCGGGTCCTCGCGCGCAACGCGTACCTCGCCGAAGGCTCGACGGCGCTCTGGGCGTACGCCGAGGCGATGATCAATGAGGCCGTGGCCGCCGGGAATCTGGCCGCCGAGGCCGCCGGCGGGAGACAGATCCGGGATTGAGCAGGACGCGCCATCCGGGAATATCGATTCGCCAACCATCCAGCCCATGAACGAAAAACATTCCGGCCTCGGCATCGCGTCGTTTTCGATCTCGATCGCGGTGGGATTGATGTTGCTGGCGGTGTTCGCCGTCGCCGGCATTCTCTTCAACGCCCACCACGGGGCGGGGTACCCCGGCCAGACCCTGGTGGGATTCGCCACCATGGGACTTCTGGCCCTGGATGCCGTGGCGCTGGCGCTGGGCATCGCCTCGGTCTTCCAGTCCGGACGGAACAAGGTCTTCGGCATCCTTGGGCTGGTGTTCTCCGGCCTGATTCTGCTCGGCACCGCCGGGCTGGTCTTCATCGGTTTGATCGCGTCGGGCCGGTTGTGAGCCGCCTCCGGCCGACCCCGCTTCCGGCCGCCGCCGCCGACTGTCACCCAATTGTCGCCGGAGCGGCACGGAATCGCCTTGGGGCGCCCGGAGACTTTCCGCCGCATGCTCCGTCATTTTCGGTTCTCCGTCATGTGGATTGGGCCGATCCTCA
>JBJKRV010000201.1:0-6472 GCA_046704465.1 Opitutaceae bacterium
GGTCGAAACGCCATAGGTCTGGAGGAAGATGTGGATTTCGCGCAGGGCGCGTTGATCGTCCCAGGCCCGCTTGATGGCGGCGGCGCGTTTGGGCCCGATGCCGGCCACCCGCCGCAGCCGCGCCGACCTCCGCCGCGTTCGTCCAGTTGCCCGCCAACGACCGCGCGGAGCGGCGGATCGCCGCCGCGGTGCAGCGCCTCGCACGCGCGCCGTCGGGCCTGCCGGCCATCAAGGTCGATGCCGCCCTCGGCTGGGCGCAGGAGCGGGCCGGCTTCGCCTTCCACGCCCTGCAGGCCGAGGCCGTGCGGCACGCCCTCACCCACAAGCTCAGCATTCTCACGGGCGGCCCGGGGACGGGCAAAACGACCATCCTCCACGCCCTGGTCGCCGTCCTCAAGGCCAAGCGCACCCGCGTTCATCTCGCCGCACCCACCGGCCGGGCCGCCCAGCGTCTCGCCGAGACCACCGGCGGATTCGCCTCGACCATTCACCGGCTGCTCAAGTTCGACCCGGCCCGCGGCGGGTTCACGGTCAACGAATCCACGCCGCTCGCCACCGATTTCCTGATTGTCGACGAAGCCTCGATGCTCGACACGCGTCTGGCGGCCGCCTTGTTGGCCGCGGTGCCGTCACGTGCTCACCTGCTGCTTGTCGGAGACGTCGACCAGCTGCCCTCGGTCGGGGCGGGCAACGTGCTGAAGGATCTCATCGCCGGCGGCACCTCGGCGGCCCTCGATCTCCTGGTGACCCGCCTGACCGCGATCTACCGTCAGGAGGGCCAAAGCCACATCGTCGCCGCGGCCCATGCCATCAACACGGGTGAGCCCCAACCCCCGCCGGTCGCACACGAACTGTCGGCGCTGCAGGCGTGGAACGACCTGCACTTCCTCGCGGCCCACTCAGCGGAAGACTGTCTCGAAAAGGTGCTCCAGTTGTGCACGGAGTTCATCCCCCGGCATTATCGCTGGCTCGATCCGATCCACGATGTCCAGGTGCTCGCGCCGATGCACAAGGGCGCGGCCGGCGTGGCCAGCTTCAACCAGCACCTGCAGGCCGCGCTCAACGCGCGATCCCGGGGCCTGCGGACGGCGGCCGGCGAGTTCCGCCCCGGTGACAAGCTGATTCAGCTCCGCAACAACTACGACAAGGGCCTGTTCAACGGCGACATCGGGGTCGTGGTGTCCGTCGATGCGGAGGCCGGCTCGTTGGCGGCCGATTTCGACGGCCAGCGGGTTGTCTTCGAGCGCGGCGACTTCGGCGACGTCGCCCTCGCCTACTGCATCAGCATCCACAAAAGCCAGGGGAGCGAATATCCCGCCGTCATCGTTCCGCTGCTGCGGAGTCACTTCGTGATGTTGCAGCGCAACCTCCTCTACACGGCGCTGACGCGGGGGCGGAAGAAGGTGTTCCTGGTCGGCGAACCGGCGGCCTATACCATCGCGGTGCGCCACAGCGAATCCAAGGTTCGATGCACCCATCTGCGTGAGAAGCTCGCCGAGGCGGCGCCCTGAGGGGTGCCGCCGCCGCCTTCCACGGTGTTGACCCTGCCGAGGCGGCCCCCGATAACGAGGCGGGCCCGACCAAGAGTCCGCACCCCCTTCACCGATGGACGCGCCGCCCCCTGCTGCTGCTTCCCGCGCCCGACGCGACCGGCGTGTCTCCCAGCGCCGGCTGATGCAGATCAACATTGTCGTGGCGGCCGTGGCCGGCGTCTGGATCCCACTGCGGATTGACTACCTCGACCATCTGGGCTGGGTCGCCGTGGTCGACCACCTGCTCGACCTGAGCGTCCTCGCGGTGATGATCGCCAACCAGTGGCCGCGCTTCACCGGCAAGGAGGCCACGATCGTTGCCGGCGGGCGCATCTCGTTTGCCGTCGACCTGTTGGTCGGGCTCCCGCTGTTCACGCTGCTTGGACCGTTTGCGGGCGCCGGGATCCGCTATGCGTTGCTCGTCAAGCTGCTGCTGGTCCGGCGCCTGTTCCTGATCCATCGCCTGCTGGACGAATTTGACCGCCTGCATCCCGTTCTGGCCCGTCTCATTCCGTTGGCGGTGTTGATGCCGATCGCCGTCAACGTGCTGGCCTGCGGCTGGAGCTGGCTGGGCAGCGGCACGGCGGGCCCCGGTCCGGACCGCATGACGGATTACATCCGCTCCGTCTATTGGGCCATCGCCACCCTGACCACGGTGGGCTACGGTGACATCACCGCGGAGACGAACGTGCAGATGGTCTATGCCGGGTTCACCATGGTGGTGGGCGTGGGGTTCTTTGGCTACATGCTGGGCAACGTCGCCAGCCTGCTGGCCCGACTCGACGCGGCCAGGGAGCAATATCTGGAGCTGTTGGACCGGGTCGACGCCTTCATGCGGGCCAACGCCGTGCCCGCGCCGCTGCGGGCCCGGGTCCGGGAATATCACCGTTATCTCTGGCAGAGCCGGAAGGGCTGGGACCTGAACGCCGTCCTTGACGAATTGCCGCCCAAGCTGCGCACCGAGGTCGCGTTGTGGCTCAACGCCGAGATCATCGAGAAGGTCCCGATGCTGAAGGGCGCGGACCGCCGGCTGCTCGAGGACATCGTGCTGGAGCTCAAACCGCGCGTCATCATTCCCGGGGAGGAAATCTTCCAGATCGGCACCCCGGGCGACGCGATGTATTTCATCCAGCGCGGCGAGATCGAGATCCTCGCCGCCGACCGCACCGTGGTCGCGACGCTCGGGCCCGGCTCCTTTTTCGGCGAATCGGCCCTGCTCACCGCCCGGCCGCGCAACGCCACCGCCCGGGCCGTTGGCTATTGCGACGTGTTTCTGCTGAATCGCGACGCCTTTGAGCGGGTGCTCGCCCGCCATCCCGACTTCCGCCGCCAGGTCCAGATCATCGCCGCCACCCGCAAGGGCGACACCCGGCCGCCGCAGCCGATCGGCTGAGCGGACAGGGCTCGCGACTGACGGATCATTTGCCGAGGCGGCGGAGGGCGCGGTTGATCGCGTCCAGATCGCACCGCTCGGGATCGTAGCCCAGGCCGAGCCACTCGCGCCATTCGCGACCCAGATCCGTCTCCGGATGTTTCAGGCAGTAGATCATGTCCTTGTAGGCGTCGATGCCGCCGCAATCCTCCGGCGGGCCGGCGCGCTCGCCGCCCAGGCAGCGCGGGCACACGGTTCCCTTGGCCATGACCGCCGTTCTCTCCAGCCGGATGTCAACATGCCAGCCGTCGGCGAACAAGTAATCGTAACTGAAGCGACCATGTTCGCCGAAGTTCAGCTCGGCGAGCGTCACGTCGCGATCGTCCTCGACCACGACGCCATCGTGGTTCACGGGATTGCCAAACCGCCGCTCACCGACGGAAAACATGTGCGTCTGGTAATCGTACCAGCCGAACAGCACCTGGCCGGCCTCGTGCAGCCGGCTCAGCCACATGGTCTCACGCACCAGCAGGCGCCGCCAGATGCGCGGCTGGATTCCCGCGATCGTGAAACGGAATGTGAACACACGCCGGCCGGTCTTTTTTCTCGCGCCCGGTCCCCGGCCTTCGTGGAGGGAGATCATTCGCGTTCAATCAATCCATCTTGGCGAAGCGCGCAAGCCGGCCGGGCACCGACGAAATGGTGCATCAGGATCGCGGCCGCGGCCGAGACGTTGAGCGACTCGATGGCGCCGGCGCCCGGAATGGTGACCAAACGCTCGCACGCGGCCGCCACCGCCGGACTGAGACCACCTTCTTCGTTGCCGAGCACGAGCGCCACCGGACGAGCCTCGCGGCCGGGAGGGCGGGCGCCCGCCTTCAGCGCCGTCGCGCCGCGGACCGCCGCCCCGATCACCTCGAAGGCTGGGGAAAGTTGCCGGATGAAATCCGCCAGCGCCGGCACCCGAAACAGCTCCACGCAGGCCATCCCCCCCTCCGCCACCCGGTGGGCGGCCTCCCCCGGCACCGCCTGCCGCGGATCATCGGCAACCACCACGAGGTCGAGGCCGAAAAAGGCCGCCGTCCGGACGATCGCCCCCAGGTTATGAGCGTTGCCGATCCCGTCGAGCAACAGCATCGGCCGCCGCTCCCGTGCCCACCGGCGCACGTCCTCCTGGTGCGGCCGGGGCAGGGGCCGCCGGTCGATGACGGCCACCACCCCGCCGTGATGCACCGTCCCGGAGATCTTGACGAGCTCCTCGGCACCGACGCAACGGTAGGTCTTCCGGGCCGCCGCGAGCGCGCGGCAGATCAGCCCGAGACGGCGGCCGGTGGCATAGTCGAAATAGAGGCGCTTGATCGCCGTCGCCTTTCGCGCAAAGAGCGCCCGCACGGCGGACAGGCCACATACCATGATTTCCTCGGACGGCATGGGGGGCGATTGGACTACGAGGCGACCTCGCCCGCCACCGTAAATTCCTCCCGGTCGTGAAAGAGATGGCGGACCAGGAAGCGGGAGGCATGGCGCCTGAACGGCGAACCGGACGCCCGAAGCGTTTCGAGCAGGGCGCAGGGATCGGTGCGACCGAACTTGAGATTGACGACAAACCGCCGGCACCACCGGTGCGACAACCAAGGCTGCACCAGGCCCGCCAACACGTGCCCCGGATCGGCGACCAGGTCACAGAACAACCAGTCGAACCGTTCGCCCGCCGCGGGCCGGAACACGAAAGCATCCTGCCGGCGATGCTCGATCAATGGATGGGTGGCGGCGCCGCCCTTCAGGGGCCCGTTGTCAATGGCGACGACCCGGGCGCCGTGCCTGGCCGCGCTGAAGCTCCAGCCGCCGGGCGCGGCGCCGAGATCGGCCACCCGTTCGCCGGCCTGCGGGGCAATCCCGAGAAGCCCATAGGCTTCCTCGATCTTCAGGTACGAGCGCGATGGGGCCGCCCGACTGTCCGCCATGCGGCGCTGCCCTCCCAGCCACGCCTCCCGGGCGGTGAATGCCCGGTCAAAATCCACGAAGTACACCCACCAGCCGCGCGAGATACCGACCCCGGCCGGCAGCCGGTTGACGGCCAAGCGCCTGACCCGGGAAAGACGGCGCCCGAGCACCTCAAGAAACGCGCGCTCCACGGCGGCCGCCCGCCGATGCAATCCCTCGGCCTCCCCCGCCGCGCCCCAGATGCACGGCCAGGAGTTTTCGACACGATCCTCGCCCAGGCTGGAAACAAACGAGTCGACGCACTGTTTCGCAAGAACGTTGACGCTGGAGCCGCGGATCTCGCGCGGCACCGCGAACAGACAACGCGCAAAGGCGAATGCAGGAGACCCGATGTCCCCGGCGTCCGGCCCCAGCGTCCAGCCGGGGCCCGATTCGCTAACGGTCAAGCCGGCCGCGCCGAATTCGCGGGCGAGCTGGTCTTCCCACCGTGGGGCACAGGTCGCCAACATCCCGGCCATTGCGGCGGCCGGACGGCGCCAAGGCAAGCCCAAGCCGGCCGTCTACGGAAGCTCGCACGCCCCCCCGGCGCAAGCCACCACCTGTTTCAGCTCGGTGAGATCTTCCTCCTCATGCAGCTGCGTGTAGTCCACCGGCTGATAGACCAGCGAATTCCACCGGCCGATATCCTCGGCGGTCGCAATGGCTTCGCGGGGCGCCTGGCGGTAAGCCTTGTCCCCCTGTTCCTGCAGAAGCGCGATGCCGGTGAAACTCTGCCGGTTGTTCCAGATGAAATCGGCCACGGCCGGCCATTCGTCGGCGCGGACCGAGATGGTGCACGAGACGTTGTGGTGGAGGCCGGGAGAAAACCGCTCGTGACGCCGGCCGGCCTGCACCCAGTTCAACTGGACGAGCCGCACATATTCGAGGTGTTTGACAGCGGAAAGGTCCTCGCGGTAGATGCCAAACGCCGGGCCTTCGACCGGGAAGGTGATGACCTCCGTGCGCCCGTTGGGGTCGTACACGCTCGGTTCGACCATATGCGGATTGATCCGCTTGAAATGGTTGAAGATCGGATCAAAGACATTCGTCTGGACGCGGCGGAAATAGCGCAGCGCGTGATGGGGATGCAGCCCGCTGCTGGTCCCAAGCAACAGGCTGGCCGTACCCTCGGGCTTCACACAGGTGGTGCGGGCCGCAGGGTTGATGCCGAGAGCCCTTGCGAGCACCGCGTTGACGGCCTTGACCACGGCGGCACCGGTGCGGAGGACCTTCGGATCCAGCATCACGTCGGGACGGTCGAGCACGCCGCAGATGGAAACCCCGAGCAATGCCTCCCGTTCCGTGATCAAGCGGGAAACCGGGGAAAGGTAGTCGAACTTCGTATAACCGGCCTGCAGCGTGCCGATCACAGCCGCGTGGGCGCAGAGCTGATAGAATCGCTCCGGCGTCTCCGCCGCGGCGGCCGACACGGTCGTCAGGTTGCAGAACTGAACCCCGGTCAGGACCTCGCCCTCCTGGAGCGAGCCCTGGTAGCCGAGCTCCCGCAGCCGTGCGATGGCAGCGGCGTCAAGTTTCAGCCGCGGATGAAGACCGATTTCCACACACGGATTCGCGCCATACTCGG
>JBJKRV010000202.1:0-3916 GCA_046704465.1 Opitutaceae bacterium
GGACAGCGCGGATTCGGGGCGGCTGCAGGCAGTCTGTGCGCGACCCTGGCCGCCGGCACGCTGCGGCCAGCCTGATGCAGGATCAGCCCGGATACTTTTCCGCCGGCATCGCGCTGGAAGCTGATCCGGGCGTCGACGACCTTGTAGAAGAACTCGTCCCTGGCGGTGGCGAACACCCTCAGCCGCGGCTGGGCCGTGGCCTGCACGAAAAGCTCGCCGTGCTCCTCAGTCACGACCAGCGCGAATTCCGGCGAAACCTCGTACCGGCCCACGTAGTCCCGCAGGACCTCCGGCGCCAGGGTCACTTCCTTCGGGGGAGGCGGCAGCGGACCCCGCAATCCGCGATGATCCATTCCGTTCTGGTGCAGCACGAGCGCCGTCACCTTTCCAGACGCGTCGCGCTCGAAGGTGAGCTCCGCCGGCACCCCGACGATGTCGAAGCGATCGGACGCGATCTCCTTCAAGATCAGGATCGACTGGCCCGTCGCCTGGGCCCGCAGGCCGTCCTTGGCCGCCGTGATGCTGATGGCGAACGCGGGCGTCAACGCATAGCGACCGACGTAATCCGTCGCATCCTTCACCGGCTCCACGTCGGGACGGGGCGGTTTCATCCCCAGCAGCCCGAAACCGAGCCCTTCGGACGCCTTCTGAAAATTGGCCAGGATCGCCAGGCCCACGCCGGTCTGGCGGTCGAACGCGACGAAGGCATGGCTGCCCGCGGTGGCGCCGTTGTGCCAGGCCACCGTCGTACCGTGGTCGCGATTGAGGAACCACCCCAGGCCGATATGTCCTCCCGTGCCGTCGGACACGAACTGGGGTTGGAGCGTGGCGTTGATCTCGGCGTGGAGCGGACCCTCGTCCCGCGCCAGGCAGGCCGCCAGGAACCGGGCCATGTCCCGGACCGAACTCCGCAGCGCGCCCGCCGGCGCGAACGCCCGGAAGGTCCAGTTCGGCACCACCGCGCCGGAGACGTGCCCCGGCGCGAGCCCGGCCGGCGGAGGCTCGCCGGCCAGCCCGAGGCTGGTCGCCCTCAGGCCCAGCGGCGTGAGCACGTGCGCAGTCAGCGCATCGGCGTACGAGGTCTTCCAGGCTGCGGCCAGCGCCTCGCCGAGGACGGCGACGCCAAAGTTGGAATAGGCGACCTGGCCGGCGGCCGCTGCCGCCCCCGGTCCGTCCTTCCGCAGCGCCGCGACCAGCCGGGCCTCGTCGTAGGCGGCGTAAGGATCCGACCGGACGGCGTCCGCGCCAAAGTTGGTCGGCAGCCGCGGCAGTCCCGAGGTATGCGTGGTCAGCGAGAGCAGTGTGATCTTCGCGAGGGCGGCCTGGTCCGGATCGCCGGGCGGCAGAAGGTATTTCGCGGCCGGATCGTGCCGCGAGACCTTGCCGAGGTTTTCGCTCTCCGCCAGCAGGAGCGCGGTGAAGACCTTCGTCACCGAGCCGAGCTCAAATTCCGTGTCCGGCGTGATCGGCCGCGGATCGTTCGCCGAGAACCTGCCCGCCTGAAAGAAGGCGGTCCCGTCATGATCCACCCAGGCGACAGCCGCGCCGCCGCCTGCGCCCTTCACGAATTCGTCGAGCCGGGCCTGCAGGCCGGCGGGCGGCTTGGCCGAGACGAGGGTCACAGCGGCCATCGTCAAACCAAGAGGGATCAATCTTACGAATGGTGAGCGCATGGATTATTCGGGGGGAAGAAGGGCGTTGCGCAATTGCTCCAACTCGCGGATCCGGGGTTCAATCACCCGCCGGACGGCCCGATGGTTGAGCGCCCGCACCCGCCAAAAAACGAGAGCGATGACCGCCACCGCCCCGGCCAGCCGCACTTCTGCTGCGGTTGTGAAGAATCGGTGCGAGTGGGCCCAGACATCGGTGCCCAGCATGATCATACAAACTCCCAGCAAAGGCGCGATGTACCATTGGGTCACATGGAGCAACAGGCGTCGTTGGTGGCGCATTTCGGCGATGTCGGCGGTCACCTTGGCCAACAACGGCGCGTCCAGACCCAGGCGCAGACGGCGCACCCGGAGTCGTTCCCGGACGAAAAATGCCACGAGCCCCAGGGTGACCAGGACGCATATCAGCGACGCCACCAAGGCTCCGCCTCCCCGCAAGCCGCGGTAGGCAATGAACGCCGCGAGAATCAGCCCGGCCAACGCCTCACGGGCATCGCGCCAGAAAAGTCGGCGGGCCCATTTTCGGCTCCGGGCGTCAAAGGTCTGCCGGAGCGAAGCCGCCGCCTCGACGAAGCCGGCCTCACGGGCTTTCTGGCCCCTCCAGATCCCCTCAACTTCACTCCATTTCATCGATCACTCCTTTCATCCGGGCCACCAGGCGCCGGCGTGCACGCGTCAGCGCCACGCCGACGTGGTTTTCGGTCATCCCGGTCACCTCCGCGATCTCCCGGTAGCCCAGGCTGTCCAGGGACATCAGGATCAGCGCCCGGTCCAACTCCGGCAGGGAGCGGATGCCGGCAAGGAGCTTTTCCAGCAACTCGCGGGCGGACGCGTCCTCGGCCGGATCGATCGTGTCCGCCATCACCCGGGAAATGTCCGCCTGCGGGTCCAGCGCCTGCTCGTGGCGCGCGGTGTTTCGCCGCCAAGCCAGAGCGGTGTTGAGGCAGACCCGGTAAATCCAGGTCGATGGTTTCGCCTGGCCGCGAAACGAAGCCAGCGAGATCCAGAGCTGCAGCCACGCTTCCTGCCGCAGATCCGCCAGGTCGGACGCCGACCGGGCAAACGATGCCGTCACCTTCATCACGATGCCCCGATGCTCCGCCAGCCAGGCACGGAAGAGGGACTCACGGTCGGCGGAGGCGGGCATCATGGGAATTAGTAGCCGCAACCCGGTGATCCTTACATCTTTTCCGTACGATCCACCGGGCGCGGCGGATCACCGCGCGGCGGCACAGGGCGTTCACCGCGGATGCCAGCCGGCGCGGCCGCCACACGGATCCGGGCGCTATTTCGCCCGGTAGTCGGCCATGGCGGCGCCGAACGTGTTGTCCGGAGGGTGGGCTTTGATCTCCAGATAGCGTCCGCCGCGCCACACGTTCAGCGTGAACGGCGTGTCCAGCTCCAGGTCCCGGACGGCGCGATACGCGGCGAAACTTCCGACCCGGTAACCGCGGACGCCGACGATGATGTCGCCCCGCTTCAATCCGGCCCGACGAGTCTCAAGAGTGTCCTCCTGCAGGATGACACCGTCCTTCGGAGGCCGGTCCATTTTAACCGCGTCGAACTTCTCCAGCCCGTGGGGCAACACCTCGACGAGGACCCCGCGCAGGTCGGGGGCGAGGTCGGACTTGCCGGTCGCCCGCTCGTATCGAAGCAGGCAACCGGCCAGGGGGCCGGGGTCGTCATAACGCTCGCGCACTTTCCCGTAATACTCGAAAGCTCCGGGCCAGTTGCCCCGCGACTCCAGCAATTGCGCCATGATTTGCAGGCCCGTCGAAGAATAGGCGTCCGCCGCGCGCCCGGCCAGCGCGGTGGCCTTGGCCGCCTGTCCCGTCCGTTCGTAATATCGCACCAGCCAGCCGCACTCGTTTGCCACCCGGACGTCGTCGTAGTCCCGCCCGACAATCTGCTCGTACGCGCGAGCGTCCTCGGCGTCGCGCCCCGCGGCGCGATAGAACTCGGCCAGGTTATAATCAAACACGGGATTGAGGGCGGCGGCCCGCTTCATCCACGACTCATAAAGCGCCGGGTCCGCCCGGTATCCGTCGGCGACCCGGGCGACCATGTTGACGTTATACGGCAACAGTGGCGCATAGGCCCTGGCCATGTCCGCTCCCGTCACCGGGGCCCGGCCGTCCCGTCCGATACTGATGGCGAGATAGTAATAGGCGATCAGGTCGTTGTACGGCGCCATCGCGTGCAGCCGGGCCATGATCGCGGGATAGTCCTTCCCGCCGTTGAGGCTG
>JBJKRV010000203.1:0-11861 GCA_046704465.1 Opitutaceae bacterium
CAGGTGATGCGCCGCAGCGCATCGAACACGTCATTCAGGCCCATCCGGCGCAGGCCGTACAGGAGCGTGCCGGAGTATTCGAGCATCGCGCGCGGCCGGCGGCCCTCGTCGACCAGTTGCGGGATGAACTCGCCCATCCGCTTGTAGCACCAGGCGAAGACCGGGGCGTTGTGGTTGTCGCCCTCGCCCTGGTGCTCCATCATGTACTGGAGGTTGCTGATCAGCTCGGCGCTGGTGAGCTCGCCGCCGCCGGCCGGAATCAGCGGCTGGTGCATGTGGAGCGCGCAGGCAAACGCGCTCTTGATGCGGCCGAAGTCGATGCCGCTTTCGGGCCGGAACACCGGAGGGCGGCCGCCGGCGGGCGCCGCCGCCGCGACGGCGGTTTCGGAGCCGCAGAGATTGGGACGTTGGTCGATGATTTCGGGCAAAGTGATCATGCGTCCAAAAACTGAACCGGCATTCGGCCGCTTCGCCAGTCGTTTCTCGGGGATCGGGGGCGAACCCCCGAAAAACGCGGAGCCCGCACGGACGCAGAACGGCGCCGCGTCGAATTGAGCGGTCAATCAGCGTTTCCGCCGAAGACGCCGGCCCTCAGCCGCAACCGGACAGATCAATCGGCCGCGCAACGTCCCTCAGCGCCCCGTCAATCGACGATGTAGCCTTCCTCGCCGTGTTCCGCGAGGTCGAGGCCGAGCGTCTCGTCCTCTCCGCTCACCCGGAGGCCGCCGAGGGCGAGGCTCAGGACCCAGGCAATCGCCGCAGTGGCGAGCACCGACCACGCGATGACGATGGCGACGGCCTTGAGTTGCTCGAGCCAGAGCGTATGCCCGACCAATGCGGCGACGGGCCCCGAGGCAAGGTTGGGGTTTGCCGCCGGGGTCGCGAGAAGACCGGTCAGGATGATGCCGAGGGTGCCGCCGACTCCGTGCACCCCGAACGTATCGAGCGAATCATCGTAGCCGAAACGGGATTTGAGGGCGTTGCAGGCGAAAAACGTCGCGGCGCCGGCGGCCAGTCCGATCAGGATCGCGCGGTCGGGGGTGACAAAGCCGCACGCCGGCGTCACGGTTGCGAGGCCGGCGACGGCGCCGGAGCAGAGTCCGAGGACGCTGGGCTTTCCGCGGCGCCAATACTCGATCGCCGACCACGAGAAGCAGCCGGCGGCGGCGGCCAGGGTGGTGGCGACAAAGGCGTTGACCGCGATGGTGTCCGCCGCCAGGGCGCTGCCCGCATTGAAGCCATACCATCCGGCCCAGAGAATGCCGGTGCCGACCATGCAGAACACCATGCTGTGCGGCGGCATGGGTTCACGACCGTGGCCGTGGCGTCGTCCGACGAGCAGACAGAGGATCAGCGCGCTCCAGCCGGAGGTCATGTGCACGACCGCACCGCCCGCAAAGTCGATCACTTTGATGCCGGCCCCCGGGTTGGACATCCCGTTCATCCAGCCGCCCGCGCCCCAGATCATGTGTGCGATCGGAAAATACACGGCGAACATCCAGATGACGCTGAAGAGCATGATCGCCCTGAACTTCATGCGTTCGGCGATCGCGCCGACCATCAGGGCGGGGGTGATGATCGCGAACATCAGCTGGTAGATGGCGAACAGGCTGTGGGGAATCCGCGGCGCGTAGTCGTGGTTCGGCGCCGCACCGACACCCCGCAGCAGCGAATAGCCCCACCCGCCGATGATCCCGTTACCGCGGCCGTAGGCGAGGCTGTAGCCGCAAAGCCACCAGAGGATCGTGACGATCGCGGCGAGGCCCAGGCACTGCGCCAGGACGGACAGCACATTCTTGCGCCGGACAAGCCCGCCATAGAAGAGCGCGAGGCCCGGCAGTGTCATGAAGAGCACCAGCGCTGAACTGGTCATCATCCAGGCGGCATCGCCGGGCGAGCCGCTGGCAGCCTTCAGCTGCGTCCGGCTGTCAGCCGCATGCGTCAGGGTGTTCAGGCGGGCCTCGAGTGCCGCGAGCCGCTGCGCGACGGTCGGTTGCGACCCGGCGGTTGTTCCGCGTTCCGACCCTGCTGCCAGGGTCCGCGCCGGAGCCAAAACCAGGGATAGGAATACAACCACAGCCAGGCAAATGGGCCTCATGGGCAGAAATGCTCAGAAAGCAGGATTCCAGCCAGCCATGAAAACGATTCATACTTTGCGCATTATTGCTCACCGTTATCGGGCAGCCTAATGGACGGGGGAAGTTGCCAGGCGCGGAAATGATGGCCGATGCGAGGCGAGCCAGGGGCTCAGGAATTGGGAGGCCGAATGACGCGGGTGCCGGTCCGCGCCAACGGGCGCGGACGATTTGCCTTCCCCGGGCGCCGCGCCGTCACTTGTCGCGGATCAGCTCGTAGACGTTCTGGTAGTCCTGGCCGGGATGGTTCCACGAGTAGTCGCAGCGCATGCCATTGACCATCAGTTCGCGGAAATGCTGCGGGTAGCTGTACCACATCCCGATGGCGCGATGGAGGGCTGATTCCAGGCCCTGGGCGTTGAAATCATTGAAGACATAACCGTTCCGCCGGTCGTACGGCAGCGGCGCGTGGTTCGCGTCAAACACGGTGTCCATGAGACCGCCGGTGGCGCGGACCACCGGCACGGTGCCGTACTTGAGTCCGATCAACTGCGTGAGGCCGCACGGCTCGAACCGGCTGGGCACGACGATCAGGTCGGCGCCGGCGTAGATCAGGTGGGACAGCTCCTCGTTGAACCCCAGCTCGAGGTGACAGTCGGGATTGTCGTTGTACTGTCGCTTGAGATCCCAGAAATGCTGCGCGATGCGGCTGTCGGGACTCGAGCCCAGGAGGACGAACTGGCAGCCGTGCTGCAGGCTGTAATGAATGGCGTGGGTGAT
Organism: Opitutaceae bacterium; assembly: GCA_046704465.1. Lineage (GTDB taxonomy): Bacteria > Verrucomicrobiota > Verrucomicrobiia > Opitutales > Opitutaceae > Fen-1467. The sequence goes on from JBJKRV010000203.1 coordinate 2,856, forward strand.
GAGCGAGACGCCCTTCTGCCGGTCGAGGCGGCCGATGTAACAGACGATCGGTTTGAAGACGTCGCGCAGCCAGAACCGGTCCCGCAATGCCCGCTTGTTCTCGAACTTCCCCTCCAGGGTGTCGGCGTCGTACCGACGCATGATGCGCACGTCGGTCGCCGGGTTCCAGACGTCGTAGTCGACCCCGTTGAGGATCCCGCCGACCTTCTGGCGGTGGACGTGGAGCGTGTGCCCCAGGCCGTAACCCTGGTCGGTGTTCAGGATCTCCCAGGCGTAGCGCGGCGAGACCGTGGTGATGAAGTTGGAATAGACGATTCCGCCCTTCATCAGGTTGATCGCGGCGGGGTTGAAACCGTCCTGGAGGCGGTCCGGATGGAAGAAGTAGCCGTGCCGGTTGAGCCCGGCCGCGCGCAGGACGTGCTCGCGGGTGACGCCCTGATGGAACAGGTTGTGGAGCGTGTAGCAGACGCGGGGGTGGGTCATGCCCGCGTGCTGGTAGATCTCATAGAGCAGGACCGGCACGAGACCGGTCTGCCAGTCATGGCAATGAATGACGTCCGGATGCTTCCGGGTCTTCAGCATGAACTCGAGGGCGGCGCGGCAGAAGAAGGCGAACCGCTGGTCGTCGTCGGCGTGACCGTAGAACACCCGCCGGTTGAAGAAATTCTGCTCGGAGTGCGGTTCGATGAAGAAGCACTTCCGCCCGTGGACGAAGCCGAAATAGACGCTGCAGTGGACGGAGCGGTCGTACCACGGCACCCAGAGGTCCTGATAGGTGAGCTGGAGGCCGTAGATCTGGTCGTAGCGCAGGCAGTCGTATTTCGGCAGGATGATTTCGACGGCGTGCCCGCGGATCTCCAGTTCGCGGCTCAGGCCGAAGACGACGTCGCCCAGGCCGCCCACCTTCGCCGCCGGGGCGCATTCCGAGGCGATCATGACGATGTACATGGGATTTTCCTGGGACTGGAGGCCGCGGCCGCGGGATGGGATGAGCCGGAAGTATACGGGACGATCCGATCAACGCCAGTCTGCAAGCGCGTTGACGCCGGTCTTCGCGAGCTCGAACGGGGCGGCGCGATGCGGGGCCCCGCGCCCGGATCGCGTGACCGGGATGTCGCCAAACGCACCCCGTTCCCGACAGTCAAGTCCAAGAGATGTCGTTATTTTTTGGTCCCCGTTACCTTGACTCCGGGACGTTTCCCGTGCTGCATTACGCACCCCTTTTCCGATGCCTACCGACCCCGCTGTGTTCTTTGCCCAGGCTTCCCTGATCAAGATGTCGAGCGTGGATATTGCCATGGTCGTCATCTATTTTGCCGCCGTGCTCGGCATCGGCTGGTACTTGAAAGGCCGCACCAGCACCGGGGAGGACTTCTTCCTCGCGGGCCGCAGCATGACCGCCTGGGTCGCCGGCCTGAGCTTCCTCGCGGCGAACCTGGGCGCTCTCGAACTGATGGGCTGGGCGGCGAGCGCCTACGAATACGGCATCCTCGCGGCGCACTGGTACTGGATCGGCGCCATCCCCGCCATGGTGTTCCTCGGCCTGGTGATGATGCCGTTCTACTACATCTCGCGCACGCATTCGGTGCCCGGCTACCTCAAGCTGCGCTACGGCGAGCCGACGCGGGCGGTGGGCGGCGTCTGCTTCGCGTTCATGACGGTGCTCATGTCGGGCATCAACATGTACGCCATGGCCGCGGTGATGCAGGTCGTGCTCGGCTGGAACCTCCACTTCTCGATCTGGGTGTCCTCTATCACGGTGGCCATCTACGTGGCCCTGGGCGGCCTGACCTCGGCCATCTTCAACGAGGTGCTCCAATTCTTCCTCATCTGGCTCGGCGCGCTGGTGATCCCGATCGTCGGCCTCACGGAGACCGGCGGCTGGGCCGGGCTGAAGGCGCAGATCATCCACAACATCGCGCACGGCGGCACCTATCTCCACATGTGGGAGACCCTGGGGCATTTCAAGGACAACCCGATGGGGATCCAGTGGACGGGCATCGTCTTCGGTCTCGGTTTTGTCATCTCGTTCGGCTACTGGACCACGGACTTTCTGGTGGTCCAGCGCGTGATCACGACCAAGGACCTGCGCTCGGCGCAGATGGCGCCGATCATCGGGGCCTTCTTCAAGATGGCCGTGCCGCTGATCGTGATCCTGCCCGGCCTGATCGGCCTGGGGGTGCTGAACAGCCACGGACTGACGCTGGTCTCCGCCGACACCGCCAAGCCGGGGCAGTACACCTACAACGATGTGTTGCCGCTCCTGCTGGTACGCTACGCGGGCCCGGGCCTGCTGGGCCTGGGCGTGACGGCGCTGATCGCCGGATTCATGTCCGGCATGGCGGGCAACGTGAGCGCCTTTGCGACGGTGTGGACCTACGACATCTACCGCCCGCTGATACGCCCGTTTTTCCGGGGACAGCCCGCCGCGGCGGTGGCCACGTCCGCGGGAACGGGCAACGGACCCGTCGACGGCAACGAAGTGGCGGCGGCCGGCGAGGACAAGCACTACCTCAGCATGGGACGCTGGAGCACGATCATCGGCGTCCTCGTCAGCATCGCGACGGCGTATCTCGCCATGCAGTTCAGCAGCATCATGGACTACGTCCAGGCGCTCTTCAGCTTCTTCGTGGCCCCGCTCTTCGGCACGATCCTGCTCGGCATGTTGTGGAAGCGGGCCACCTCATGGGGGGGATTCTGGGGGCTGGTATGCGGCACGGTTTCCTCGGTCGGCATGTGGCTGTGGGTGAAGATCGACCCCTCGGCGCTCTCGATCATCGCCCTGTCGCGCTACGCGAAGCCGATGGCCCAGAACATGTATCAGGCCCTGTGGTCCTGGTGCATCTGCGTCGCGGTCACGGTGGTGGTGAGTTACATGACCAAGCCGACGCCCGAGAGCCGGTTGCAGGGCCTCGTGTACGGCTGCACGGAGATTCCGCACTCCGGGCACCTGCCCTGGTACAAGCGGCCCTTCTTCTGGGGCATGCTGGCCCTGGTGCTGCTGGTGATCCTGAACATCATCTTCTGGTAGAATTCCGTCCCGGCGAAACCCTTTACGCGCGACCATCATGAGCGAAAAGAAATCCCTGCCCATCTGGCTCTTCATCGGCATGCTGCTTTTGGTCTACGGGATCATGTGCCTGGGCGCGGGCATCTTTCAGTTCTCCCATCCGCCCGCGGTCGAGATGCCCAACCTGCATGCGACGTTCTGGGGCGGTGTGGTGTTGACCTTGCTGGGCGGGGGTTACGTCATCGTGTATTGGCCGAAGAAGTAGGCGCGGCGCGGGCCGGCGGAGCGTTTGCCATGCACCGGTGGACGGGCGATCATTGCCTTCCATGGTGAGTTTCTCGGCCCAGATTTTTGGACGGATCCGCCGGATCCTGACGGTCGGGCTGCCCGTCGTCGTGACGACGCTGGGGGCCGCACCCCGCGGCACGCACCTTCTGCCCGAGTCCGCCCTGGCGGGGCAGCACTACGGCAACGATGCTCCCTGGTACGAACGAAACAACCCGTTCTTCGAGTGTTCGGACCCGACGCTCACGCAGATCTACTATTACCGCTGGAGGCTCTACAAGTCCCACCTCAAGGATCTCGGACCGCGCGGTTACATCGTCACGGAGTTCCTGGACGACGTGAGCTGGGCGCTGAAGCCCTATCAGAGCCTCAACGACGCCACCGCGTTTCATATCCAAGAGGGCCGCTGGCTGCGGGACAACCGGTACCTCAACGACTATATCAACTTCATGTATTCCGGCGGCGACGACCGCCATTTCAGCGAGTCCATCGCCGCCGCGGTCTACGACCGCTACCTGGCCAACGGCGACCGCGCCTTCGCGCTCCGGAATCTCGCCGCGATGAAGCACATCTACCAGGAGTGGTCGGACCATTACGTTCCGGACAGGGGACTCTATTTCATCGAGCCGCTGCTCGACGCCACCGAGTACTCGATTGCCTCGATCGACGCCAGCGGCGGCAAGGACGGCTTCTGGGGAGGCAAGGCCTTCCGGCCCACGATCAACAGCTTCATGTTCGGGAACGCCATGGCCATCAGCCGGCTTGAGCTCCTGGCCGGCAATCCGGGGGAGGCGTCCGTGTACGCCGCCAAGGCCGACGCCCTCCGGAAGGCGGTCGAGACCGAACTCTGGAATACCCGCTGGCACCAGTTCATGGACCGCTACGCGATGAGCAACCAGTACGTGCACAGCTGGGACTTCATCCGCGGGCCGGAGCTGGCCGGCTACGTGCCCTGGGTCTTCGAGCTGCCCGACCACGATCCGAAGTACAACGCCTCGTGGAAGCGCCTGCTCTCACCGCAGGGTTTTGCGGGTCCCTACGGACTGCGAACGGTCGAGCCGAGCTACCAGTACTACATGAAGCAGTACCGGTACGCCACGGTCGACGGGCAGCGGCGGCCGGAATGCCAGTGGAACGGCCCGAGCTGGCCGTTTGACACGACGCTGGTGCTCGAAGGCATGGCGAACCTTCTGGACGACTACACCCAGGACGTGGTCACTCCGGCTGATTACATCCGGTTGCTGGAGCAGTATGCCCGCCAGCATTTCCTGGACGGGCGGCCGGACCTGCAGGAGGACTACAACCCCGATACCGGAAAGGTCATCGTCGGCCTGCCCCGGAGCCACCACTACAACCATTCGGGTTTCGACGATCTGGTCATCACCGGCCTGGCCGGGCTGCGGCCGCGCGCGGACAACGTGCTCGAGGTCAATCCGCTGATCCCGGCCGATCCCGCCTCCCGGGAAGCGATCGACTGGTTCTGCCTCGAGAACGTGCCCTACCACGGCCATCTGGTCACGATCCTGTACGACCGGGATGGCCGCCATTACGACCGGGGCGCCGGACTCTCCGTTTATGTCGACGGCCGCGAGGTGGTGGCGCCGTCGCCGCTGGGACGGAAGACCGTGTCCATCCCGGCACCGGTTGAAGGTCCGCCGCCGCCGTCACCGATCGATCTGGCGGTGAACATGACAGGCAAGGGCTTCCCGGCACCGTCCGCTTCCTGCAATGATTCGGCCGGCAACCTCGATCAGGCGGTGGACGGGCGGGTCTGGTTCTATCCGAACGTCAGGAATTACTGGACGGATGCCGGCTCGGCTGCAGCCACCGACTGGTTCAGCGTCGATTTCGGCGCGGAGAAGGAGTTCCGATCCGCCCGCCTCTACTTCTACGCCGATGGGCAGCACTTCAAGGCGCCGGCGGCCTATGCGGTGCAATGGTGGAACGGTCAGGACTGGACGGACGTGTCGGACGCGCGCGAAACGCCGGCGGTGCCGCTGGCCAACGGCGAGAACACCGTGACGTTCGCGCCGGTGCACACCGCCCGGCTGCGCATCGTGTTCACGAACCCGCGGCCGGCCGCGATCGCGCTGGTGGAGTTCAAGGCCTACGCGACCGACGTGGCTGGGGAGTGAGAGACGGGGACGGCGCGGAGGCCGTCCCTCCACGTTTCGTATCTGGAGGGCCCGGCTCAGCCCGGGCCGAGGGGGCGGACACGGTGACAAAAAACCGCCGGACTCAGGCGAGTCCGGCGGCGCAAAGCTCAGCGGTCGGCGCGATTACTGCGTGCCGAACTTGAAGATGGTGGTCGAGCGGAAGGTTTCCCCGGGCCGCAGGACCGTGGTGGGGAAGTTCGGATGGTTGGGCGAGTCGGGATAGTGCTGCGTCTCCATTGTGTAGCCGCTGCGGAAGGGATAGGGCCGGCCGCTCTTGCCGATCAGGGTGCCGTCGAGGAAATTGCCGGTGTAGAACTGCAGGCCGGGTTCGGTGGTGTACACCTCCAGCGTGCGACCGGAGACCGGGTCGTAGACCTTGGCGGCGAGGCCGAGCTTGCCGGCCGGCTTGTCGAGCACCCAGTTATCGTCGTAGCCCGGGCCGTACTTGATCTGCTGGTTGTCGGCGTTGATGCGCGCGCCGATCTCGTGCGGGGTGAGGAAATCGAACGGCGTGCCGGCCACGGGCACGATCTCGCCGGTCGGGATCAGGCCGGCGTTCACCGGCGTCATATGGCTGCCGTAGATGGTGACGATTTCATTGAGGATGGTGCCGTTGCCCTCGTCGCTCAGGTTGAAGTAGGTATGGTTGGTGAAGTTGATGACCGTGGGCTTGTCGGTGGTGGCGTGATAGTGAATCTGCAGCGCATTGTCGTTGGTCAGCGTGTAGGTCACGGTGAGCTTCAGGGTGCCGGGGAAGCCTTCGTCGCCATCCGGGCTGGTGAGGTGCAGTTGGAGGGTCGGCTGGCCCTCGACGATCATCGCCTTGGCGTGCCACAGCTTCGTGTTGAATCCCTTGGGCCCGCCGTGGAGCGTGCAGGGAATGCCGCCGGGGGAATTGTTGGTCGGCAGTGTGTAGGTGTGGCCGTCGAGCGTGAATTTCCCATTGGCGATGCGGTTGGCGTACCGCCCGATCAGGGCGCCAAAGTAGGTGGTGCACTTGAGGTAGTCGGGCAGATCGTTGAAGCCCAGCACCACGTCGCCGAAGTTCCCGTGCCGGTCGGGCACGATGATGCGGACGACCGTGCCGCCATAGTTGGTGATGTCGACCATGGCGCCCTGCTGGTTCTTCAGGGAATAGATCATGGCTTCCTTGCCGTCGGGCATCTTGCCGAACGGCTGCTGGGTGATAGTGACGGGGCTGCCGGCGAACCCGGGAGCGGTCAGCGCAGCACCCAACGTGAGCAGGGCGATGTATTTCGTGATCTTCATGGTTTTCTGGGAAACAGGGGTGGGGCGGAACCAGCGATGCGGACGGGGCCGCCACGATAAGGCTGCGGAATTCTGACAGAATGGCAACCTACCGATTCAACACCCAAGTCCAAGAAACAAAGTGCCGCTGGCCCTCGCCGCACCGGCCATCGTCCGTGCGATCAGCCGCTGGCGTCCACTGGGCCAGCTGGGAATCGACGTTACATCTTTTCCGCGCCGAGCCGCACCTGCAGCAGCGCCACGCTCCTCTTCTCGTCGACCAGGTTCACCCGGCCGTGCTGGACGCAGCCGTCGAGAATCAGGGCCCGGGCGCCTTCCGGGGTCAGCTTCGGATCGAGCGCGAAGAGTTTCCCGGCGAGGTTGGTCACCTGGGGCGCGGCCATCGACGTGCCGCTGAGCTTCAGGATCTGGCCGCCGGGGATGTGGCTCGGCACCTCGAAGCCGTCGGCGTGCACGTTGACCATCGGGCCGAAGCTGGAAAACGACGTCTCCTCGCCGGCCTGGTCGACCGCCCCCACGGTGATGAGGTTCGGAAGCTGAAACGACGAGGGAATGAACTCGTCAAAGTCCACGTTGTTGTCGCTGTTGCCGGCCGCGGCGACAAAGAGAATGCCCGGCGCGCTCTTCAACGCGGTCAGCAGCCCCTGCCGGTCGATGTCGAAGATCTGGCGCGCGAGCCGCTTGCGTTCCTCGGCGGTGCCGCCGGCCCCGTTCGCCTCGAGGGCGCTCTCGACGTCCTTGAGCGATCCGCCCCAGCTCATGTTGACCACCCGGACCCCCGCCCGCCGGAAATAACCGATCGCGGTCTGGTACATGGCGGCGTCCTTCTTTGCCTGCTCGATCGTCGGCTTCTCGGGGATGAGGTGGTAGTCGAAGGTGAGGCGCCCGATGACGATCCGGGCAAACGGGTCGCCGGCCAGCGCGATGCCGGCGACGTGGGTGCCGTGCGCCCAGTCGGCCACCAGGCTGAGACCCTCCACCGTCGGCTTCACCTGATCCGGCTTGAGCGCGCTCATATAGCGTTTCAGGGCGGTGGCATCGGGGCTGTCCACCGAGGCCTGGAGATCCATGAAGCCCTTGAGCCGGCTCACCAGTTCGGGCAGGCGCTTGGCGGCGTCGCCGAGCGGGTAGAGCAGATTGGGCACGGGATTGGCATGCAGGTCGAAAGCAAAGCCGTGACGGCCCTCCGCATCGGTGTAGAGCTGGTGCGGATAGACGCTCGCATCGACGCCGCTGTCCCAGATGCCGATGCGCACCGGCGAGGCCTTGGCGTCCGGCGCGAGGGTCGCGAGCGTGGGCGTCCAGAGGTCGGGCTTGTTGACATGGTGGGCGGCGACTACGGTCTCGAGCGAGGCCACGACCTCGGTCTTGAGCGGCAGGTAATTGATGAGTTGGTTGCGAATGCCGATCAGGTCGGCGGCGACATCGCCCGAGATCGTCCCGGTCTTGAGGGCGGCGGGATCGATCTGCTGCTGCACCAGCCCGATGAGCAGGGCCGGACTGCGCACCTCAAAGGCCGCCTTCAACTGCTTGAGATCGTTCTGGGTCAGATCCCAGGGGAGTTTGGCGATGAGGGCCGAGAAATCGCGCTGGAAGGTGGCGGTGAATTCCGCCGGCGGGGGCTGTTGCGCCCGGGCGTCGAGCAGCGCTTCCGAGACCAGGGCGGCGGTGAGTTTGAGGGACGGTTTTTCCTCAAGCGCCCGCAACTCGCCGATGAGCCGGCGGGCGGTGGCGTCATCGTGGTCGAGCAGCGCCAGCGCGAGCAGCGTGCCATCGTAGCTTTGCAGCGTGGTGCGGTCCCGGATGTCGTAGGTGGCGAGATCGGAGTCGAGGTCGCGTTTGACAGCGGCGGCCAGCGGGGCAAACGCAGCGGCGTCCTGGACCACTTTCGACGGCGCCTCAGTGAGGTGGTAGGTGTGGCGCGGCAGGTCGTCGACCGAGCGGACGGGTTTCTTCGCGGCCGGGGCTGCGGGGGCGGCCCCCAGGGCAGGCACAAGCGCGGTTAGCAGCCAGAGGGGGAGGAGCCGGAGTCTCGTCATGGCGACTACGTTCTGATCGGGGGATGGAGAAATGCAACCGCGCGGATGCCGGCCGACAGCGGCGGTTCAGTCCTTGAGCTTTCCCAGGAGCTTCCCGAGGTACTTTTTCGCGTAGAGGACGCTGCGCTGTCGGACGAGGGCATCCGGCGGATGGCGGGCAAAGCCCAGCTCCGGCACGTTGTCGATCACCGAGCCGTCGTCCGGAGCGAGGACAATCCAGGCCAGCGCGTGTCGAAGCTGGTCGCGG
>JBJKRV010000204.1:0-4469 GCA_046704465.1 Opitutaceae bacterium
CCCTGAGGGAGGTGCGGGCGGGGCGACCGGTCATCGATGTGCAGCTGGACGGCGGGTACGATTCCGCCAGTGGATTTCGCGGAGCCTTCCGCCGTCTGTTCGGCCAGCCGCCGCGCGGTGCCGCCGGGACTGATTGCCTGTGGGCCCGGCGCCTCGATACGCCGTTGGGACGGATGCTGGCGCTGGCCGACGGCGCGGGCTTGCGCCTGCTGGAATTCGTGGACCGGCGGGGACTGGAGAAGGAAATCCTCCGGCTGCGCTCCCGGCTAAAGTGCGCCGTCGTGCCGGGGACGAACCCGGTGCTGGAAGCCGTGGAGGACCAACTGCGGCGCTATTTCTCCGGCGAGAACCTCACGTTCGATCTTCCGCTCGCGCCGTTGGGCTCCCCGTTCCAGCAGCAGGTGTGGGCGGCGTTGCGCCGGATACCGCCGGGCGAGACCCGATCATATGCGCAGATCGCCGCCGGGGTGGGCCGGAGCGGTGCACAGCGCGCCGTGGGACGCGCCAACGGCTCCAATTCGCTGGCGATCGTTGTCCCGTGCCACCGTGTGATCGGCGCGGACGGCGCCCTGACCGGTTACGGCGGCGGCGTTTGGCGCAAACAACGCCTGCTCGATCACGAGCGATCGCATGCCGCGCAGGGGAACCGCTGCTAATGGTCGCTAATGCGCGCTGATCGAGATCAGGATCGTGGCTGGCAAGAGACCGGGTTCACACACTCCGCCTTTCGGGCACTCCTCTGAGAGAGGATTCAACCGTCCCGTCCTCCTGGATCGGCGGGTGTTCTTTGTGGAAGCAGTCCTTTTGACCCAGAACCTCGCGTTCAGCGCGCCGCGGCGACGGCTTTCACAAAGGCTTGGGCCTTGGCGGTGATCGCGGCCCAGTTCTTTTCCTTGAGTGACTTGCCGTCGACCAGTGCGCTGCCGGCGGCCCCGGCGGTCGCTCCTGCCTTGAGGAATTCGCCGATCGTTTCCGGCGTCACGCCGCCGGTCGGCACCAGGTCGATGTGCGGCAGCGGGGCCTTGACCGACTTGATGTACGCCGGGCCGAAAAACTCGGCGGGAAAAACCTTCACCGCATCCGCGCCGGCCTCCCACGCGGCGACGATCTCCGTCGGGGTGAGCGCGCCCGGGAAGACCGGCACGCTGTAGCGGCGGCACAGGGCGATGACGTCGGGGCGGAGCGCCGGCGTGACGATGAACGCCGCGCCCGCGAGAATGCCCGCCCGCGCCGTCTCGGCGTCCAGCACGGTGCCGAGCCCGAAGAGAAAATCCGGCAGCTCGGCCGTGGCCTTTTCCAGCATCGGGATCGCGCCCGGGGTGGTCATGGTCAGCTCGATGCTGGTCAGGCCGCCGGCGGCGAGCGCCCGGGCGCAGTCGAGCAGCCCGTCGGGGCTGTTGGCGCGGATGATGGCGACGACTTTCTCGGTCTTGATCTTGGAAAGGACGGCTTCCTTCTTCATGGAGCCGCCAGTCTGCCGCCGGGCGGATCCAAAGGGAAATCGAATTTGCGGCGCCCCGGCGGAGCTCCGGAGTTTGTCACGTATTACGTGACAAACTCGAGGTCGGGAATCCCGCCGGCCGGGGTTCAGCGCGGAAGGATGCAGGGCGGACGCGACTTTCCCGGACGACCCGCTTAGGTTCTTGCCATGGTTGGGTTCCGACGGAAGTGGCTGCCTTGGGGCGCCGTCTTTGCGGGCGTTGCCGCGCTCACGCTCGGCGGACTGGGCAGCTACCCGCTGACCGACCGGGACGAGGGAGAGTATGCCGGCGCCGTGGCCTCGATGCAGCGGCACGACGATTGGGCGATTCCGACGCTCAACGGCCAACCCTACCTGGAGAAGCCGATCCTCGTTTTCTGGCTGGTGGGCGGTGCGTGGCGACTGTTCGGGCGCGACGAATTCTCGACCCGCCTGCCGTCGGCGTTGGCGGCCTTGGCAGTGCTGGCGAGCCTGGGCTGGCTGGTGACGCGCGCCACTCGCCGCCGGCATCTCGCGTTGCTCGCAGTGCTGTGCCTTGGGGCGATGCCATTGTTTCAGGCCGTCGCCCACCTGTGCATGACCGACCTGATTGTCGCCTGGTCGGTCACCTGGTCACTGCTGTGTTTTTTCGTCGGCATGGAGCGGATGGAACCGGACGGATCCGAGGGTGCTCCCGGACTTGGTTGGTTTGTCGCCGCTTGGGCCGGCTTGGGGATCGGGTTCCTGGCGAAGGGTCCGGTGGCGCCGGCGATCGCCCTTCCGACGGCGCTTCTCTACAGCGTCATGCAGCGGCGGCTGCGGGCGGCATTGGCGCCGGGGTGCCTCATCGCAGGGATCGCGACCTTCGCCGCCATCGCGGCGCCTTGGTACTTCGCCGCCTACGAGCGCCTGGGGCACGAATTCATCGAAGGTTTCTTCGGCGCCCAGATTCTCGCGCGTGGCACGCGGGTGCTGTTGGGACACGGCGGTGGTCTCGGGTCCTACCTTCCGGTCGTGCTCCTCGGGGCCTGTCCGATCACCGCGGCGGCTCTTCCCGGATGGTGGATGGCCTTCGCGGGCAACCCGCCGGCACGGCGCCGGCTGTCGGCCGAGCGGCGATTGGCCCTGCTCTCGGGGCTGACGGTCGTCGTCACCCTGGCACTGTTCACCGTGGCTGCCACCAAGCTTCCCCACTATGTGCTGCCTGCTTTTCCCTTTCTCGCGATCCTCGCCGCCGGCTTCCTCCTCCATCTGCGCCGGGTGGCCCGCCGACGACCGTGGTTGCTCCGTTCGGCGCTGGGCCTGTTGGTGTTGACGCTGGGAACCCTGACGGTCCTGTCAGCAATGCTGCCCCTGATGCTGGTCCGGTTCTGGCCGCGGCTGGCAGGCATGATCCGACCGGACAGCAGCGAATATGCCTTGCCGACGTCGCCGCCATCGTGCGGCGGGCCGGCGGTGATTCTGGCGGTGGTGACGGCGGTCACGCTGGTTGTGGGCTGGTTGCTCCTTCGGCGCCGCCGCGGCTTTCCGGCCGGAGTGGCCCTGGCGATCGGAGGTGGACTGCAGTTCGTGGCGCTGTTGCTGCTCGTCATCCGGCTGCTGGGCGCAGTGCAGGTGCCGGCCGTCCGGCTCGCGCGCGAACTCCGACCGGTGCTGAGCGGGAAGGATGTCGCCGTCACCTACGGTCTGTGGAAGCCCACCCTTTTCTATTACCTGGACCGGGACCTTCCCCGCTACCTGGCGGAACGCGATGCCGACGGCGCGGCGCTGGATCGCCGGCTGGAAAGCCATACGCCGGTCTTCGTGTTCACCCGGCGGTCACTGCTGGATCGGCTTGGGCGCCTTCAGGGGTTTCACGAACTGGCCACCGATGGCGGCTACGCGATCGGGGGCAACCCGGCGGCGCGGGCGGCTTGGAGGCGATTCGCAGGTGGCGGGGACGAAGGATCGGGCACCAGGGACAATTGACCACTGACTTCTGGCGCCGACTTCACCCCGCGTCGGCGAGGTCGCGCCGCAGGCCGGCCGAGGCCCCGACCGGATCGGCGGAAGGGGCGATCGTGATGATCACCGACTTTGAGGTCGGCGTATTGCTGATTTCAGCCACACTGTCGACGGGCACGAGGACGTTGGCTTCCGGGAAATAGGTGGCGGCACACCCGCGGGGAATCTCGTATGGCGCCACGAGGAAGCTCGGTGCCATCCGGGTCTCGCCCCGGAAGTGGCTGGTCAGGTCCACGAGTTGCCCGGCCACCAGGCCGCGCTCCGCGATGTCGTCCCGATGCAGGAAGACGACGCGCCGGCCGATGAACACCCCGCGGTACCGGTCGTCGAGGCCGTAGATCGTGGTGTTGAACTGGTCGTGGGTGCGGATGGTCATCATCACGAACTGGCCCGGCTCCAGATTCATCCGCGGCAGCGGGTGCGTGGAAAACACCGCCTTGCCCGACGGCGTCCGAAAAACACGGTCGTCGCGCGGGGCGTTGGGCAGGTAGAAGGGTCCGCGGCGGATGCGGGCGTTGAAGGAGTCGAAGCCGGGCACCACGTGTTCGATGTGGTCGCGGATGCGGTCGTAGTCCGCGGCCAGCGCGGACCAGTCCACTGGCGTGCGGTCGCCGAGCACGGCCTGGGCGAGGCCGGCGACGATCGCCGGTTCGTTGCGCAGCCATGGCGACGCCGGCTCGAGGATGCCGCGCGACGGATTGATGATGCCCATCGAATCCTCGACGGTGACGAACTGTTCGCCGTTCGCCTGACGGTCGATCTCGCTGCGGCCCAGGCAGGGGAGGATGAGCCCGGCGCGGCCGGTGACGAGGTGGGAGCGGTTGAGCTTGGTGGAGACGTGGGCGGTCAGCCGGCAGCGGCGCAGGGCAGCGGCGGTGTAGTCGGTGTCGGGCGTGGCGGGGAGGAAATTGCCGCCCATGGCGAAGAAGACGGTGGCGCGGCCGTCGTGCATCGCCTTGATGGCTTGGACGACATCGAAGCCGTGAGTCCGCGGGGGCGCGAAGTT
>JBJKRV010000205.1:0-11610 GCA_046704465.1 Opitutaceae bacterium
ATCCTGAAAGGCCTCGAGGCTGTCGACGTTGCGGGGGACGTAGGCGGGGAACTCGAAGCTCAACGTCTCCGCCCGGCGGGCGTAGTCGAACCGGGGCACGTACTTGTAGTCGTAGGTTCCCTCGACCATCGACATCTTCGACATCACGCTGACGGTCACGTTCTCGCCACTGAGCACGAACGGCGACCGCGACAGGTACATGACGATCGGCGCCGCCGGGACCGACGGGACGACGGCGGCGAGCAACAAACTGAGAAAGACGGAACGCATGATGCGATGACGAGAACTGAGCGGACGCGAAGTCGGGAGACCGCCCCGCGTCTGGCGGATGGCCGGGCCCCAGTCCCATGATGGCCGCTCCCGACGGGTTTCAAGGATCGATTTCGTGGCGGCCGCGACGATCGAACCCACTGTGACGTTCCGTCCCATTTCCCGTTGACCGGCAATGGGGGTCTGGTGTCATGGCTGCATGGTGCCGAGCGTCCTGATCATCGACGACGAGAAGCACACGCGCGAAGGCCTGCAGCAGGCGTTGGAGGATCACTACGACGTCGCGGTGGCGAGCAATGCGGACGAAGCCTTCAACCTGATGGAGGCGCAGGAATTCAATGTCATCATCACCGACCTGCGGATGCCGGGGAAGTCGGGCCTGAAGGTGATCGACCGGGCGCTGGCGCTGCCGAGCAAGCCGGTCGTGATCATGGTCACCGCCTACGGCAACATCGAGACGGCGGTCGAGGCGATGAAACGCGGGGCGTTCGATTTTCTGACGAAGCCGGTGAACCTGGAGAAGCTCGAGATCCTGGTCCAGCGGGCGCTGAAGACGAAGACCCTGGAGGTGGAAGTGCGGCAGCTCCACGAACGGCTCGACGAGAAGTTCAGCTTCGAGGGTATCGTGGGCAACTCGGAGCGCCTGCGCGAGGTGATCGAGCGGGTGAAGCTGGTGGCGCCGTCGCGGGCCACGATCCTGATCGAAGGCGAGACCGGCTCGGGCAAGGAGCTGGTGGCCCAGGCCATCCACCAGGCCAGCCCCCGGGCCCGGGCCCCGTTCATCGCGGTCCATTGCGCCGCGCTGCCGCCGACCCTTCTGGAAAGCGAGCTCTTCGGCCACGAGCGCGGGGCGTTCACCGGCGCGATCGAACGCCGCATCGGCCGGTTCGAGGCGGCGGACGGCGGGACGCTGTTTCTCGACGAGATCGGCGAGATCTCGACCGCCACCCCGGTGAAGCTGCTGCGGTTTCTGGAGACGCGCACCGTGGAGCGCATCGGGAGCATGAAGCCGATCCCGGTCGACGTGCGGCTGGTCGCGGCCAGCAACCGCAATCTCGAGCAGATGGTGAAGGACGGCGGGTTTCGGGAGGATCTGTTTTTCCGGCTCAACGTCGTCCGGATCGCGATGCCGCCGCTGCGGGACCGGACGGAGGATATTCCGCTGCTCCTGGAGCATTACATCCAGCTGTTCAGCGCCGAAAACAGCGTGCCGCCGCTGACGATCGAGCCGGGGGCGATGCGCCACCTGCAGGCCTACGCGTGGCCGGGCAACGTCCGGGAGCTGCGCAATTTCGTGGAGAACGCGGTGGTGCTGCGCCGGGGCGGGCGGCTCACCGAGTTTGACCTGGAGCCGAAGTTTCGCGGCGAGGTGCCGGCGCCCGGCGCCGCGCCGACGGCCGTCGCTCCGCCCGTCGCCCCCGCCGAATCCCTTTCGGTCGAGCAGAACGAGAAGCGCCTGCTCCGGGAGGCCCTGATCAAGGCGCGCGGCAACCGCACCCGCGCCGCGCAGTTGATGGGCATCAGCCGCCGCACCCTCCACCGCAAGATCGCCCAGTGGCCGGAATTGGACGTGATCGACCGCTGACCGGAGCCTGCGGCCCGGCCTACGAGCGCTTGTGGATTTCGCGCGGGTCGGATTCGACCTCGCCGGGTGCAGCCAGCTCCTTGCCGCCGCGCGCGCCCAGTTCGGCGAACTTGCGGGCG
Organism: Opitutaceae bacterium; assembly: GCA_046704465.1. Taxonomy (GTDB): domain Bacteria; phylum Verrucomicrobiota; class Verrucomicrobiia; order Opitutales; family Opitutaceae; genus Fen-1467. The sequence continues at coordinate 1,975 of JBJKRV010000205.1, forward strand.
CCCGGCAGCAGGGCGCTCTCGAACGACCCCACCGCCTGGTTGAACGACTTGTTGGCGGACTCGAGGCCGCGCCCGACGCGGTCGAGGTGCTCGGCAAACGTGACGATGCGGTCGTAAAGCTGGCGTCCCAGGTCGCTGATCTGCTCGGCGTTTTGTGACACCGCCTCCTGGCGCCAGCCCAGGGCTGCCGCCTTCAACAGGGCGACGAGCACGGACGGCGTCGCCGGCAGCACGCGGTTCCGGATTGCCCGGTCGAGCAGCGCCGGGTCGGCCTCGAGGGCGGCGGCCAGAAACTGGTCCCCCGGGAGAAACAGCACGACGAACTCGGGGGAGGTGGGAAACTGCTCCCAGTAGGCCTTGGCGGAAAGGGCATCGACGTGGCCGCGCACCTTGGCCGCGTGCTCGGCGAGGCGGACCGTGCGTTCCTTGGGATCGGTGGCGGCGGCCGCCTCGCGGTAGGCGTCGGTCGGTGCCTTCGCGTCGACCACGATCTGTTGCCCGCGGGGCAGGTGCACGACCAGGTCGGGACGCTGCCCGCCGGTGGCCGCCTGCTCGGTGAAGTCGCAGTGCTCGACCATCCCGGCCAGCTCGACGACGCGGCGCAGCTGCAGCTCGCCCCAGGTGCCCGCGGTCCGGGTCGTGCTCAGGGCGGTCGACAGTTTCGTGGTCTCCGTTTGCAGCGTGGCCTGGGCCAGGGCGAGGGTCTTGAGCTGCTCCGAGAGCGAGCCGTAGGCGGAGGCCCGGGTCTTCTCCAGCTCGGCGATCTTCTCGCGGACATCCTTCAACGACTCGGCCACGGGCTGCACCAGCGTGTCACCGGCGCGCTTGAGAAACTCGTCGCTGTTGCTTTTGAGGGCGTCGGCGGCCAGCGCCTTGAAGGTGTCGGTCAGCCGGCTTTGGGCGAGCTGGAGGGCGTCGCGCTCGGCGGTCAGGAGCGTGTTCAGCCGGGCCCGTTCCGCCTCCAGCTCCGACACCCGGTCGCGGGCGGCGCGAAGCTCGGCATCGAGCCCGGACACCTGGGCGGCGAGCAGGCGCTGGCGCTCGGCCAGGGCCGCGGAGCGCGACCGGCTCCACAGCCAGACCAGGACGGCGGCGAGGGCGGCGGCGAGGACGGCGATCAGGCTGGTAGGCACGATGCGATGTCCTGCTGATGCGCGCCCGCCCGCCCGGGCTCAAGGGGAAAAAACGGCCCGGCCGGCCTAGATCTTGAACGGCTCGTTGGACGCCGACGGCTCCTTGCCCGAGAAATACACCGTCACCCGCGTGCCTTCGCCGGCCTTGTTGCGCACGTGCAGCAGACCCCGGTAATCCTGGACCAGCCGGGCGACGATCGCCAGGCCGAGTCCCGTGCCCTTCTCCGACTTGGTGGTGAAGTAGGGCTCGAAGATGTGCGGCAGCACGTCGGGCATGATGCCGGGTCCCTGATCCAGCACGGAGATCGCCACCAGCGGGGGCTCGCCGGCCAGCGGCTCGCGCCCGATCACGATGTCTTCCCGACCGTCCCGCAGTGACTCGATCGGCAGGGGCTTCGTCACCACTTCGGCGGTGACCCAGACCGTCTGCTCGCGCGTGGTGCTCTGGAACGCATTGATGGTCAGATTGAGCAGAATCTGGATCAGCTCGGTGCCGTTGACCAGCGCGGCGGTGTCCTGGTCGAGCAACTTCACCGCCAGCCGCCCGCCGCCGACGGCCGGGTGATGCTGGAGCAGCGTCTGCAGGTCGGAGAGCACCTGGTTGATGCGAACCTCGCGGTTGGAGAAATGCCGCTTGCCGAGCGAGCGCAGGTAGCGGGTGGCGATGGCGAAGCAGGTGTTGACCTGTTTGGAGATGACCGAGAGGTCGGTGCGGACGGCCTGGAGGTCGGAGCCGTGGAGAAACGACGCCTTGGCCAGGCGGAGTTCGAGCATCTCCACATAACCGATGATGATGGTGAGGGGATTGTTGATGTCGTGAAGGACCCCGGCGTAGATCTGGCTGGTCGTCCGGGCCATCTCCTCGCGCAGGTTGGCGTCATGCAACTGCTCGGTCAGGCGCTGGAGCCGCAGCTGCGTGGCGATCACGGTCTCGGAGATGCGCCGCAGGCGCAGGGCGCGGGCGGCCGCTTCGCGGATGGTGGCGAGATCGAACGGCTTGCTCAGGTAGTCGCACGCCCCGAGACGCAGCGCCTGGCGCGCCGTCTCGATCGTCTCGTAGGCGGTGAGCATGATGACCTCGACGTGCGGATCGATCTCCTTGAGGCTGCGCAGGACCTCGATGCCGGACCGTCCGGACATCCGCAGGTCAAGAAAGACCACGTGGACCGGATGCTGGCGGGCGAAGTCGATGGCTTGCTCGCCGTTCTCGACGGTTTGGACGCGGAAATCGTTCTTGAACACCATCCGCAGGGAATGGCGGGGACCCTCCTCATCATCGACCACGAGCATGGTTGGCAGCGAATCGGCCGCCGTCGCGGTCGACACGCCGGCGGTTTTCGAGGAGACCAGGGACTGAGGGGCAGTGGGCATGATGGAGGGAGGAGGGACGCCGGCGGCTCAGAAACGGTAATCCAGCGAGAGGGAGACAGTGTCCAGGGTGACGCGGTAGGTGCCGTCGGCAGTCTGGCCCGTCAACGGATTGACCGTGCCATGAATGGTGCGGGTGGTCGGCAGGGCATGCTGGAGGGCCAGCATGAAATGGAGCGGGCCCTGCTGACGGCCGACGCCCACGCTCAGGAACTGGCGGTTCGCATCGGGGATGGCGGGGTTCCAGGTGGATGCGGGCACGGAATTATCGGTGTAGGTGTATCCGGCGCTGACCAGCCAGCCTTCTTTCAGATAGCGGGTCGCGCCAAGTTCGTAGAAGAATCCAGACTTCCAATTCAGCGGCAGGGCAATGGGTCCGCTGGGTTTGCTGACGACGAGCGTATTGACCCGCGTCCAATTGGTCCAGTCAAGATCTGCCTCGATGTTCCATTCCGGCGTCGGCCGGTAGGAGTAGCCGGCGGTGATCGTCTCCGGGAAGGGCAGGGTGGCGGTCGCCGACTCCCCCATGATGAAAGGCGCCGAGTCGGCCGTGCCGCTGAGGGCGAAGGAGGTCTGGTGCCGGTAGCAGATGCCGAAGGCGTGCTGTGGCGTGGGTTGCCAGCGGATCCCGACGTCGAAGCTGACATCCGAGCCGTGCGCCTTGAAGCGGAATTCGTCGGTCGGGAGGATGCCGATGCCGCGGCGCAGGTCGACGTTGAGACGGTTGAACGTCAGGCCGCCGCCGATCGACCACTGGTCGTTGATCCGCCAGGCGATCACCGGGGTGAGCGTGTAGACGGTTTCCTCGTTCTGCGTGGCGAACGTCCGGAAGCCGGTGGTGGTCGGCCAGTCGGTGGCGAGGCCGAACGGCTGGTAGAAGCCCAAGCCCAGGGACACGCGGCTGCCCGACGGCGTCCAGGTGTAGTAAACCTGAGGGAGAATCTTGTTCTGCTGGTTCATGGACGTCTTGGTGCCCGTGACGGCAGAGGTGTAGTCGGCGCCGAGGCTGATATAGTAAGCGGAGATCGAGAGGTCCTGTCCGGAAAGCTGGGTGATTCCCGCGGGATTGTAGTAGATCGCGGCGGGGTCGTTGGCGGTGGCCACGAAGGCGTCGCCGCGCATGGTGGCGAATGCATCCTTGAAGCCGATGCGGGTGCCGGACGCGGCCAGGGGCGGAGCGATCACGGCGAGGTAGCTGGCTCCGAGGAGGAGCGCACCGGAGATCGGCAGATGCGCCCGCGACAGGCGCCGTGAGGTGCAGGATGGGATAGTCGACATGGGGTTACAGGTTTAGGGGTAGGTGGATGACAAGATCGGGATCCTCGGGCCGGGCCCGGGGCCGGATTTCGAGCCGGCCGGCGTGCGCCTCGATCACGCGCTTGGCGACCGTGAGGCCGAGGCCCACGCCCGTGTTCCGGGTCGTGTAGAAGGGGTCCGCGGCGCGGGCCGCCACCTCCGGGGCAAACCCCCGGCCGCTGTCGTGCACCCGCATCGCCAGCCCGGGCCGGCCATCGGCCTCCGCCTCGGGCGCCATCGAGACCGTGACCCGGGTGGGCGCGCCGGCGGATTGGAGACCGTTGAGGAAAATCTCCTGGAGGGCGTGCGCGAGACTGGGCCCGTGGCACCGCAGGCGGGGATCCGGCAGCTCGCTCTGGATCTCGAGTTCGCCGGGCTCGCCCAGAAACTCGCGCGACCGGTCGAAGCTGGCCTGCAGGAGTTCGCCGAGCGGCAGGATGTCGGTCGGGCCGCGCTCCGGTTGGGCCAGGAACAGCATCTGTTCGGTGAACCGCTGGATGCGGCTCGTCTCCCGCGTCAGCGCGTGCTTGAGCGAGTCGCGAAACTCGGCGCTGGCGTATTCGGAGTCGAACAGCTGCTGGTGGGTGGTAAGGGGCACGAGGGAATTGCGGATCTCGTGGGCAAAGCGGCGGGCGATCAGGCCGATCAGCTTGAGGTTGGAGGCCTCGATCTCGGCCCGCTGGGCGGCGCGGATCTGGGTGAAGTCCTCCAGCAGCAGGAGCGCCGGGCGGGGACCGGTGCCGGTGGTGGCAGGGAAGGGGATGACCGACGCACGCAACACGCGGGGCGGCGGGCCCGCGTGTTCGTGGAAGAACGGCGCCGCGGCCCGGCCGTGCTCCACCGCGTCGTGCAGGGCCGCCTGCAGCGGGGTGGGAAGCTGGCTCAACGCGAAACCGGGCGCCACGTCGCCGTCGCCGCCACCCAGCAGCTTTCGCAGGGCGTGATTCGCGAACCGCACCGAGCCGTCGGCGCCGACGACCAGGGCGCCGCTGGTCATCGCCTCCAGCACGTCGGAGAAGAGGCGGTGACTCGACGACAGCTCGTGGTGCAGCCGGGAATTCCTCACCGCCAGCCCCAGCTCCTCCATCAGGTGGTAGACGAGCAGCAGTTCCGCATCGCTGAAGGGGGCCCCGGTCAGCCGGCCGCCCAGCACCGCGACGCCGATGGTGCGCTCGCGGTCGTTCACCGGGATCGCGATCTCGCAGCCGAGGACCTCGAATTCGCGGTCCAGCCGCGGATCGGTTTCCGTGAAAGGGGCCACGCTCTCCGATCCGCGGCGCAGGATCCGCCCGGTCTGATGAATGCGGCGGCCCAGGCCCGACTTGCGGGAGAGCTCGAAACACTCGGCGAGCCCGGCCGGCAGGCCGACGGCTCCGGCGCACGGCAGACGGGAGGCCGCCGCGGACCCGTCGAGATCGAGGGCGCCCGCCGGCTCGGTGGTTTCGAGGAAGATGGCGACCCGGGCGGCGCCGATGATCTCACGCAGCTTGAACGCGAACTGCCGGGTGAACTCCCGGTAATCGAGCGAGTAGCTCAGGACCTGGGAAACGTCCCGCATGACCGCGAGCGGCGACGGGGCGGCGCTCGGCGCCGGCTCCTGAAAGACGGGGACCGGCGCGGCCCGGACGCCGGCCGTGGCGAGGCGCTGGACGACGGCCCGCAGGGCCCCCGGGTCGGAAGAGACGGGAAGGATGGCGTCGGCGCCGGCGAGATAGGCGGCGTCCTCCGCCTCGGTCGTGCCGCGGGAGCGCGCGATCACGAGCGGACAGAGCGGGGCCAGGGCGCGAAACGCAGCGATCGAACGGCCGGTTTCCGCAGTCAGCGCGTCGACCGCCATGAGGCACGCGTCGAAGAGCCCGGTTTCCACCAGGGGCCGGGCGGCGACGACATCCGCCTGCTGCAGCACCTTGAATTCGCCGGTGGCGGAGAGGGCCGCGAGTGGCGGAATGGATACGGTCGGTCCGGCAATGACTAGTAGGTGGATCACTGCAAAATGCATTCGCCCCGTGGGTCGTCGGTGGGGCGCATGGCACAGCCAGTGCAACTAAGTGGCGGATGGGAATATTAAGGCAATGTAAAAGTACAAATTGCGGAGCGCGCGGCGGGTCTTCGGCGCGGTCCGGGTTCGTTGGCGTGGCGGGGCCGAAGCGACACCGAGGCGCGGCGGATCGGCGTTCGCGGTGGGAGGATGCGTTCCGATGAGCAAAGGTTGGACTTGTGTCGCACCATTCGTTACGAAAAGCGCACGAGGATTATCCGCATCAGGCCCCCGCGCAATGATTACCGACTCTTCGGAGGTTGAGATCGGAGAGATTCGCACCGATTTTGTGTCGTTTCAGAACCGGGCGGGCATGCGCATCGCCGCCTGCCTCGACCACACCGGAGGCGATCTGAGGGCGCGGCCGTGGGTGCTGCTCGCCTCGAAGTATGGCGAGACCAAGAAGAGCACGCTCCACCTGGCCTATCATCTGGCGGCGAACGGCCTGAATGTCTTGCGCTACGACCCCACCAACCACGTCGGCGAGAGCGACGGGCAGATGCTCGACTTCACCATGCCGGGCCTGGTCGGAGACATCGTTGCCTGCCTGGACTATCTGGAAACCCAGCTCGGCATCGGCCGGGCCATCGGGGTGGGCAACAGCCTGTCGGCCCGCTGCCTGCTGCGTGTGGCGGCCACGGATTCCCGACTCTCCAAGGCCATTTGCGTGGCGGGCGTGGTCAACGTCATCTCGACCATCCAGGAGATCAACCAGGAGGACTTGCTCGAGCTGCGCGGGCAGGGTTACCACTGGGGCGCGACGAATCTCCTCGGCTTTGACGTCGACGGCGACACGTTCCTGGAAACGTTGCTCCAGTCGCGCCTCGGGGATCTGGAGGGGACGCTGGAGGACCTGCGCCGGCTGACGGTGCCGGTGGTCTTCTTTCACGCCGACCGGGACGTGTGGGTGAATCGGGCCGAGGTCGAGCAGGTCGTGAGCGCCAATCCTCGCGCCCGGCTGGTGACGGTGCCGGCGGCGATGCACGAGGTGCGGGAGAACCCGCGGGCGGCCCGCCAGGTGTTCGAAGAGGTGGTCTGGGCCTGCCGGACCGATGAGCCTTATCCCGGGGAAGCCCGGTCGGGTCTGCGTCTCCCCGACAAGAAGCTCGTGTTCGCACAGAACCGCCGGGAACGGGACCGGATGCGCCGCTCCGAGGCGCCGCTCGAGAGCGAGGCGCAATTCTGGAGCAATTACCTGCGCAAATACAGCATCCTGGAAAAGTCGGTCGACTACCGGGCGTACCTGGACCTGGTGGGCCGCCTCTGCGGTCCGCTGCGGCCCGGCGCCGCGGTGCTGGACGCCGGCTGCGGCAACGGACTTTTCGGCTTGTGGCTGCTTCGCCAGGCGTGGCGCCGGCGCACCGGACGGAGCGGGGACCATCCGGTGGTCTACGTCGGGCTGGATCTCACGCAGAGCGGTCTGGCGGACGCACTCGACAACCATCTCGGCTGGCGGCAGGGCCTCCACGGCACCGCGAAGACGCGCGCCATCGCACCCCCGGGGCTCCAGTATTTCCTGCAGGATTTCGATGAGCTCGACGAGTCGGGGGCCGCGGCGAAGCGCCTGCCGTTTCGGGACGGCACGTTCGACGTGATCTGCTGCAGCCTGGTGCTCTCCTACCTGCGCCGGCCGCGCGGCTTGCTCTGCGAACTGCACCGGGTGTTGCGGCCGGGCGGCGTGCTGGTGGTTTCGAGCATGAAGCCGAACTGCGACCTTTCGATCATCTATCGGGACTCGCTCGCGACCAGCCTCACCGCCGACGATTTCCGGGCGGGACGGCGCCTGCTCCAGGCGGCGGGACAGATCAAGCTCAAGGAGGAAATCGGCTACTACACCTTCTTCTCCCAGGCGGAACTTGCCGAACTCGTGCTCGACGTCGGCCTCAACGTCACGGAGTCGCACCTGTCGCTCGGCGAGCAGGCGGCGGTGATCAAGGCGGTCAAGTGACAACCTATCTCATCGTCTCGTCGTTGCTGAATTTCATCGCGGCGCTGGTCGTGACGTTCGCCGTGGTGCTGCGCGAGCGGAAGAACCAGCTCAGCCGGCGCTTCGGCATCTTCGCCCTGAGCCTCGGGGCCTGGTCGGCGGCCTATTTTCTCTGGCAGATCTCGCGGGAAGCCGAAGTCGCGCTGTTCCTGACCCGGGTGTTGATGATCGCGGCCTACTTCGTGCCGGTGACGTATTACCATTTCGTGGTCCACCTCTGCGGCGAACGGAGGCGGTGGTCGATCCGCTTCGGCTACGTCAGTGCGCTCGCCTTTGTCGCGCTGAACACCACCTCCCTCATGGTCAGCGGGGTCAAGCACACCCTGGACCTGCCGTTCTGGCCGCAGGCCGGACCCGGATTCGCGGTCTACCTGCTCCTGTTCGTCGCCTACACGGCCGAGGCGGTGCGGCTGCTGCACCGCCATGCGCGGCGGGCCTCGGGGGCCCGGGCCACCCAGCTCTGGCAGATCTTCTTCGCGACGATTGTCGGGTTCTCCGGCGGGGCGACGAATTTCCCGCTCTGGTACGGCATCCCGGTGGCCCCGGTGGGCAACGCGCTCGTCTTCCTCTACCTCGTCACCGTGGCCAACGCGGTGTCCCGTTACCGGCTGCCGCTGGTGACGTACGACTTCGTCTATGCCGCCGTGTACCTGGGCATGGGCGTGACCCTGTCGGTGCTCTTTCTCCTCGGCTACGCGCTGGTGGCGCCGCTGATGGAGTTCAACGTCGGCTCCGCGGAGCTGCTCAACGTCTTTCTGCTCGGCCTGGTGGTGTCCCTGGCCTTCTTCTGGATCGTGCCGCGCCTCAAGGAGGGGGCGGACCGCATCCTGGCCCAGACGTACCTGCGCAAACGCGCGGGCCAGCGCACGCGCCTCCGCGAACTGGCCGAACAGATCTCGACGATCGGCAGCGAGCAGGAAATCTTCGACCAGACCGCGCGGGAGATCGCGGGGGCGATGGGATTCCGGCACCTGGGAATCCTCGTCCGCGGCGAGTTCAGCGACGAGTACCTGCTGCGGGCGCACGCGGGCTGGAACAACGAGGGCTACACGGCGCGGTCGGTGCCGGCGGATTCGACCCTGGCCCACGTGCTGGCCCGGCGCCTGACGCCGCTGGTGTTCGACGGCTCCGAGGTCGAGGTTCCGGTGGAGCAACTCGCCGCCGTCGAGGAGACGCGAAAGACGATGCCGTTCGAGGCGGCGTTTCCCATCCTCACGGAGGGCTTCCTGCTTGGGATGCTGGTGGTGGGGCCGCGGGCGAATCGCGAGCGCTACTCGGAGATCGACATCTCGCTGCTGGAGGCGATCTGCCTGCAGCTGGGCGTCACCCTGCGGGCCCGTCAGCTCGAGCGCCGGGCGAGCCAGACCGAGAAGCTCATCTCCCTCGGCACCCTGGCGGCCGGGCTGGCACACGAGCTGCGCAATCCGCTCGTTTCGATCCAGACCTTCTCGGCGCTGCTCGGGGAGCACGGCCACGATCCGGATTTCCAGAAGGAGTTCGGCACCGTCATGCAGCGGGACGTGGGCCGGATCGCGAGCATCGTCGAGAACGTGGCCGCGTTCGCCGCCAACCACGACGTGCCGTTCACCCCGGTCAAGGTGGAGGAGGTCATCAAGGGAGCCGCCGAGATCGTGCATCCGGAGCTCACGCGGACCGGCGTGAAGCTGCAGGTCGACGGGCGCCGCCCCGCGCCGCCCGTGCAGGGCAATTTCAGCCAGCTGCTGCAGGTGCTGGTCAACCTGCTGCAAAACGCCATCCAGGCGCTCGATGGCCGGCCGGCCGGCCGCATCACGGTGACCGTCACCGAGCAGACG
>JBJKRV010000206.1:0-2541 GCA_046704465.1 Opitutaceae bacterium
AGGGCTGGTCGATGATGAGGTTGTCGCGGCAGGTGACGCGGTGGCACTGGTTGAAGATCTTCACCGCGGCGGGATAATATCCGGTGAGCCGTTCAATGTTGTTCCGCCGGAAGATGTTTTTCTCCAGGAGCACGTCGGACGATCCGATCACGTAAACCCCCTCGGTGCTCGTGTCGCTGATCAGGCAGTGCCGGATGGTGAGCCCGTCGCCGCGGAAATAGCCGGCCACGCGGGAGCAGAAGGAGATGACCACATTCTCCAGGGTCGTGCCCACCACCTCCTTGCCGTAGGTGGACGGATCGGCCGGGCCATCGGGTTCGTTCGTGGGCTCCTCCGACACGGGCGGCGACGGCTTCCTGCCTTCGATGTCCAGCGCCCGGTAGGCATATTGCGTGAACGTCAGCCCGCGGATGGTCGGGCCCTTGTGATCCGGGGTCTTGCCATGGCACGGACCGCTCGTGCGGACCAGCGCACTGTCGAAGGCCGTGATTTCCACGAGGTGGTTGGTCGGATCGGCGCCGAGGTAGACGGTGCCGGTCTCGTAATCGATGTAGAAGGAGTGCGCATCGAGTTCGCCCTCCCAGCCGGCGGACTGCAGCAGCTCGCCGTCAACGAAGACCATGTCGTTGTTGAACCGATGGAGCGGTGTGCGCGGGCCTTCGCGATCGCGCCACCACCAGCCGAGGGGCCGCGCCGGGAACAGCGGGCTCCAGGAGGTCTTCCAGACGTGATTGGGCAGGGCGGTCCAGTCCGTCGCCACGCGCGTGCCCTTCAGGACCGGATGCTCGCGGGCATAGGGCTGCAACGTGATCCCTTGATTGAGCCGGAGACCACCGGTGCGGTAGACGCCGCCGCGCAGCACGACCACGTCGCCGCTCACGGCTTGCGCGATCGCCGTCTCGAGGGAAGTCGGATCGGATGGGGTGGCGCCGCGGGCTTCGGGCCGGCCGTCGGGCGCCACGTAGTAGACGTGCGGCGCTCCGGCCGGCACGGTGTAGTCATCGGGAATCGGACCGTAGGGTCCGCCCGAAGGTTGGGCGCGTCCCGGAGTCAATCCGGTCAGAAACAGGACCAATGCGGCCGCGCCGGAGCCGGCCCGGAAGGGAATACGGGTGGTTTTCATGGCTGGAGGCAGAAGACCACGGGACCGGCGTGCCACATCGAGGCGGCCGTCGGTCCAATGTGGCGCCGATTCTTGCCGGCGACGCCTGGATTTGTCAGGTGTACTTTGGGTCTAATTATTGCGCTGGGAGAAATCGCCGCCTTCGGGCTGGGCACCGGGCGATCGGCGCGATATCCTCTCCGCTCAACTCCTCGCCACCATGTCGCTCACTCCCTCCACCATGCTTCCGTGGGGCACGCCGGCACCGGACTTCCGGCTGCCCGACGCCGTCAGCGGCCGCACCGTTGCACTCGGCGATTTCGCGGACAACCCCGTGCTCGTGGTCCTCTTCATCTGCAATCACTGCCCCTACGTGAGACACATCCGCGCGGGCCTGGCGGCGTTCGGACGTGACTATCAGGCCAGGGGTGTCGGCGTCGTCGCGATCTGTGCCAATGACGTGGCGGGGTACCCCGAGGACAGCCCGGCGCGGATGAAGGCCGAGGCGAAGTCTGCGGGCTACACCTTTCCGTACCTGTACGACGAGACGCAGGCCGTGGCCAAGGCCTACCGCGCCGCCTGCACGCCGGACCTGTACGTGTTCGACCGCGCCCGGAAGCTGGCCTACCGCGGCCAGTTCGATGACAGCCGGCCCGGCAACAGCCGGCCCGTGACCGGCGCCGATCTGCGGGCGGCCTGCGACGCGCTGCTGGCCGGAGGCGCGCCGGCCGCGGACCAGAAGCCGAGCATCGGCTGCAACATCAAGTGGAAGCCCGGCCACGAGCCGGACTATTTCGGGTGATGTTTCCCGGGGCGCCGCGGCCCCGCTTCACACCTGAGACGCGCTCGCCACCCACCGGTAATCGACGCCCAGTGCCTTGAAGTGGGCGTCGCCGCAGGTGATCTTGTCGCGCTCGTCCTTCGGGATGTCCTGCCACGTCGGCCCGAACTTGGTCTCGCGAACCAGGTAGACCTTGTTCCCGCCATCGGCTTCTTCCTTCACGATAGCCCAATCGGGGTTGTAGGTACCCAGCGGCGTGTCGACCTTGAACCAGTCTGGCAGCTTGAAGAACAGCTTGATGTCGGTGCGGGCGTCCAACTGCCGGGCGAAATCCGCCTCCACTTGGGATTCGAACTCAACCGCCTCGTAAAGTCCGCGGTGTACCGTCAGCAGTCGCGACACGTAGCACTCCAGTTCCTGCATCTCAAAAAGCATCATCTCGTAAGCCTGTCCGGCGATCTTCTCGTACTTGATCCCATCGACCATCAGTTCGTGGAGAGTCGAGAGGATGGAGGCGACGGACTGATCGAGAAACTGTTGGGGATTGCGCGACACTTCACCAAGGCGGCCCGACTTTGTCAGGATTGCGGCCAGCGTGGCGCGGGTGAGTTCGGTCTCGCGCTGGAGGTAGCTGACCAAATCCGGAATCGGCGCGAGA
>JBJKRV010000207.1:0-5161 GCA_046704465.1 Opitutaceae bacterium
CCCGCGGCAGGCGATCACCTGCGAAGCGGGGCGTTCGGTTGTCGGGGGAGCTGCCAGCACGGAGGACACGGGAGGACGGAGACACGGGAATGCTACCAGACGGGCGGGCCCCCGTCTTGCACTCCCCATGCAAAAACTGGTACTCAATAATCAATTTGTTGATGCCCCATGTGATTTTTCCGCCTTTTCGGTATGAAAATCGCCTACGAGAAGATCATCACGGCCACGGGCTGTTCGTTCGCCCTGCTCGATCGGCGGGCGGCGGTTTTTGACGGCCATTTCCACTTCCATCCGGAGTACGAGATCACCCTGATCGAAAGCAGTTCCGGTCGCCGGGTGGTGGGCGACAGCATCGAGACCTTTGCCCCCGGCGACCTGGTCCTGCTCGGCGGGAACCTGCCGCACCAGTACGTGAGCAATCCGGCCCGGCCGGGCGCGCGCGCCGCGGCCAAGGTGGTTCAATTCCGGCGCAGCTTTGCCGGGGCGGACTTCTTGAAGATGCCCGAAGCCGGGGAAATCGCGCGTCACCTCGACCGGTCGGCGCGCGGGCTCTGGTTCGGACCCGACACGGTTGCGACGGCCCGTCCGATCGTACACGCGGTATTCCGGGAGGCCGGATTTGCGCGGTTGTTGCGCCTGCTGGACCTGCTGCGCGTGCTCTCGGACGACGCGCGGGCCCGGCCGATTGCCAGCGCCGGCTACACCGCCCGGATCAGTACCCGGGAGGGAAACCTGATCGACCAGGCATTGCATTACCTGAATCAGCGTTTCGCCGAGCCGGTCGCATTTGCCGACCTGTGCCGCCACCTGAACATGGCCTCCGCCACCTGCAATCGCCTGTTCAGGAAGTCCGTCGGGCGATCGTTCAAGGCGATGTTGAACGAGATCCGCATCAGTCACGCGTGCCGGCTGTTGCTGGAGACGGACCAGTCGATTGTGGAAATCGCCTACGCCAGCGGTTTCGCGAACCTGTCCAACTTCAATCGTCGCTTCAAACAACTCAAACGCGTCACCCCGAGAGCGTATCGGGGCTTGGCCGCCAGAAAGGCGGGATCGTAGGATTTGCGGTTACCGGCGAAGAGCGTGTCGGCTCGAATCGCGGTCCCTCACCGCCTGAAGTTCCAGGTGCATCACCGCCACCGTCGGCGCTCATTCTGGAGCGGAGCCGTGGCAAAGTGCCGTCAGCCGGTGTATGCTTTGCGTTCTGCGCGCACCGGGACCCAAGGCGGCCAATCACCCCACCATGACAACGGCGAATGAATCCAGCGGGCGAACGAACTCGAAGGTTGATGCGTTTCTGAAGCGGGAGAAGAAGTGGCGGCGGGAATTCGGGAAACTGAGACGGATCATTCTCGATTGTGGGCTCACCGAGGAACTGAAGTGGGGTGTGCCTTGCTACACGTTTCAGGGGAAGAACGTGGTCCTGATCCACGGATTCAAGGAGTACTGCGCGATTCTTTTCGTCAAAGGCGTCCTGCTGAAGGATGCCAGGCGCGTCTTGATCCAGCAGACGGAGAATGTGCAGGCGGGTCGCCAGATTCGATTTACTGCCGTCCGGGAGATCGAAGCGCTGGCGTCCATCTTGAAGGCCTACCTTGCCGAGGCCATCGAGGTGGAAAAGGCCGGCTTGAAAGTGAAGCTGAAGACGACGTCCGACTTCAAAAGGCCGGAGGAGTTCGAATGCAAACTGCGCGAACTCCCGGCGTTGAAGGCGGCCTTTGAAACTTTGACGCCGGGACGGCAGCGAGCCTACCTCTTTTACTTCTCGCAGGCCAAGCAGTCCAAGACGCGGGCGGCGCGGGTTGAGAAACAGGTGCCGCGGATTCTCGCGGGGAAGGGGCTGGATGACTAGAAGACCCGGGCTCGGTGCGGGCCGCAGCGCCCCGGGTTTCGCCTCGGGATGTTCATGAAGCAGCGACTCCGACTCTCGACGTTCGTCTTCTGGATCGCGGTCACGATCCTCTCGGCCCAGCAGGTGCCCGACGATGCCTATCATCCGCCGCTGCCACAGCCGGCCTATGCCTTGAATGGCGGACCGCAGGTGGCGATCGACCAGGCGCACCACAATTTTCACACCGTCTCTGGACGCTATGCGCCGTTCGCCGCGCTGCTCCGGCGGGACGGCTACCGCGTGAGCGGGATTGACCGGCCGTTCTCGGCGGACTCGTTGCGCGGCGTCGCCGTGCTGGTGATCGCCAACGCGCTCAACGCCCGGAACGTGAGGGACTGGTCGCTGCCGACGCCTTCGGCCTTCACGGCGGGTGAAATCGCCGCCGTCCACACGTGGGTCGAGCAGGGCGGGTCCCTGTTCCTGATTGCGGACCCCATGCCGTTCGCGGGCGCGGCGACGGACCTTGCCCGCGCCTTCGGGGTGCAATTCAGCAACGGGTTCGCGGTGTCGGCCGCAACGGGAAAGCCGGGAATCTTCGACTTCCGGCCCGGCACCGGCCTGGCGGATTGTTCGGTCACCGAGGGCCGTTCGGCTGACGAGCGTGTGCGGGGCGTGAAGACGTTCGTCGGCTCGGCCTTCCGGCCGCCCGGCGCCGCGATTCCGGTGCTGCGACTGGGTGCCGGCCACATATCGCTCCTGCCGGAGCGCGCGTGGGGGTTCGCGCCGGACACGAAACGCCAGCCGCTCGATGGCTGGTGTCAGGGGGCGATCATGCCCGTGGGCAAGGGGCGGGTGGCGGTGTTCGGCGAAGCGGCGATGTTCAGCGCGCAACTGGCCGGACCGGAACGCCGGAAGATGGGCATGAATTCACCGTGGGCCAAACAGAACCACCAGCTCCTGCTGACTGTGATGCACTGGCTGACGCGGGCTCCGGGCATGCCCGATTGAAGCGGCCGGCGCGCGACCTAGGCCCGGACGGGGCAATTCATGAGGGCGGCGACCTTGCGCCAGATCTCGGCCTCCCGGCCCGGCACACTGAGCACGTCGCACTCGGTGCCCAGGATGAAGGGATGCTCCGCGGCGATCATCCGGCCCGACAACTCCCGGGCGAGACGCTCGACCTCGGCGGTCGTCAGGTCAGCCGCGTAGAACCGTTTGGAGGGCAGGTTCCCGTACAGGACCGTATCGCGGGGCACCAGCAGCGCATCCTCCCAGAGCCGCCGCGAGCTGCCGAAACTGAGCATGACCGCCCCGAGCGTGCCGAACCGGCGGACCATGTCGTCGGTCAGTTCGCCGCAGTTGTGGAAAATCAGGTCGACGTGGCGATCCGCGAGCAGCCGCGCGACGCGCCGCATCGGCTCCATGACGAAATGCTCAAAGACGGCGGGGTTGGTCTCGAGCTGCCGGGGCGAAAAATAGACCTGGTTGGCCGCCGGTTCGCAGATGATCACCGCCTGGGCTCCGGCCGCGATCTGCGCCTCGAGGTAGCCATGAACGGCGCGTTCGCCCAAGCCCAGCAATGCCTCGATCAGGGCCACCTCGGGATCGTCGCCGGCGGACAGTCCGGTGCCGGCCAGGTAGACCGGGGTGATCGGGTCGGCGACCAGCTTCGTCATCAGGGAGAACGGCCCGATGGCCATGCCGATCGGCACCAGCCCGCTCCGGCCCGCGACATGGGAGACCGCCTCGCAGGCGGCCTGCATGCGCGGGGTGAGCGCGATCCGGTCCGGCGCTTCGGGCACGGCGGAGAAATGGTGACCCTCGATTTCGCCCTCGGGCACGCCGCAGGCCGCCAGCAACGCGGCCTTCTCCAGCGTCAGATCCATGAGGGGAATCGCCAGCGGAGTATGGAAGCGCCCGGCCGTTTCGGCGACCACCGCGCCCAGGCGCGGGCCGTCGAGGAGAACCTTCTCCGGATCGGCTTGAGCGTGGAGGATCAGGTGCGTGCCGATGGGCAGGCGCGCACCGGCCGCGGCCAGGGCCAGAAAGGTTTGGCGGCCCATGAAAGGCGCCCGGGATTAGCTGGCCCCGACCAGAACCTGGGCTTGCTCGGCGGCCGAGGCCGCATCGGGCGCGTACCCGTCGGCCCCGATCTCGTCGGCGAACTGCTGGCTGACCGGGGCGCCTCCGACCATGATCTTCGTCGGCGGGCCTCCGGCGGCGCGGATGGCCCGCAGGGTCGCCGTCATGGCCGGCATCGTCGTGGTCAGCAGGGCGGAGAGCCCGACCAGGTGCGGTTGGTGTTCGTTGACCGCGGCCACGAATTTTGCCGCCGGCACGTTGGCGCCCAGGTCGACGACCTTGAAATTGGCTCCCTTCAACATGACCGCCACCAGGTTTTTGCCGATGTCGTGCAGGTCGCCCTGGACGGTACCGATCACCGCGGTGTACTTCGGGGTGATGCCCGCGGCCAGCAGACGCGGCTCCAGCAGCGCCATCGACTCCTTCATGGCGCGGGCGGCGATCAGCATCTCGGGCACGAAGATCTCGTTGGCCTTGAACTTTTCGCCCACCGCCGCCATCGCCGGCACCAGGGCATGGTCGACGACGTCCCCCGGTTTGGCGCCCTCGTCCAGGGCTTGTTGGGTGAGCGCCTTGGCGTCCCGGGCCTTGCCGGCGGCCACCGCGGCGCAGAGCTGTTCCAGCGTGGTCATGATGAAGGGAAGCTTGAGGGGTCGGCGGCGAATTTGCCAGACCGGCCGTGCGTCGCGGAAAACCTTCCCGCCGGCCGTCGTGATTGAACGAACCATCCAGGCAACTGATGGCGGATCAAAGCGCGGCTCATATCAGGGAAGCAGCGGTGGGCCGGCGGGGGGCTCTTGCCAGATCGATGGTCACGCCGGCGAAGGCGGAACGGCGCGGATGACGCGATCATCCGCGGTCAGGGCGATGGTGTGGTTGGGCGGCACGACCAGGAACCGCCGGTCGTCCCAGGCGCCGGCGAGCAGGTCGCGCAGCAGCGACACGTCGCCGGGCACCTGTTCGAATTTCCAGCCCAGGCAGGCGGCGCAGTGCCGGGTGTAGGCGAGGCCGCCCTCGGTGTCGCCCGCGCCCAAATCCACGTAGGCGGCCCGGTCATAGTGGGCCAGGCCCTCTTGTTCGACCGCCAGCAGATGCTCCACTTCCTCGGGAGAGAATTTCCTGGCGTATTCCCGGCGCTGGTAGGCGGTATGGTCGGGCCCGGGCGGGGCGTGATGCTTGATCCAACCCGGCGTGTACCAGTAGGTGCCCGGGTGTTCGCGCAACTCGGCGGCGTAGCGGTCCTTGTCG
>JBJKRV010000208.1:0-2523 GCA_046704465.1 Opitutaceae bacterium
CGCTTCCTACGGTCGTGCCCTTCGAAGCGTTGCACCGGGCGGCCGGACCCCTTCCTCACGGCGCGGGCGCCGCGAGATCCGCGGTCCCCGGTCCGCCGGGCGTGAGGCCGAGTTTCTCCCGGTCGGCCTGGTGGTCGCGCGCCAGCAGGGTGTACGCCGTCGGGACGACGAAGAGCGTGAAGAGCGTGCCGATGCTCATGCCGGTGGCGATGATCAGGCCCATGTGCTGGCGGGCCGCCGCCCCCGCCCCGGAGGCGATGATGAGCGGCACCACGCCGAACACCATCGCCGCGGTGGTCATCAGGATCGGCCGGAGCCGGATGCCCGCGGCCTCCTCCACCGCCGCCCGCTTCGACCGGCCCTCGCGCTGGAGCTGGTTGGCGAACTGGGTGATCAGGATGCCGTGCTTGGTCACGAGGCCGACCAGCGTGATCAGGCCGACCTTGGTGTAGATGTTGATCGACAGGCCCATCGTGCCGAGGCAGATGAACGCCAGCGCGCCGGACACCGCCATCGGCACGCTGAACATGATGATCAGCGGATCGCGGAAGCTCTCGAACTGCGCCGCCAGCACGAGGAAGATGATGATCACCGCGAACACCAGCGTGGGCACGAAGGCGCTGGCTTCCTTGACGAACTGCCGCGACTGGCCGCCGTAATCCACCGCATAGCCCGCCGGGAACACCTGGCGGGCCTGGGCGTTGAGGAAATCCAGCGCCTCGCCGAGCGAGACCCCCGGCCGCGGCACCGCGGAGATGGTTGCGGCGTTGAGCTGCTGGAACCGTTTCAGCGCCTGTGGCTGCACCTTGGGCCGCACCGCCGCCACGCTCGACAGCGGCACCAGGCCGCCCGCGCCGGTGCGGACGTAATAGTCGGCGAGCTGCGCCGGGTTCAGGCGGTAGGTCCGCTCCACCTGCGGGATGACCTTGTAGCTGTTGCCCTCGACGTTGAACCGGTTCACGTAGCCTCCGCCCAGCATCGTCCCCAGGTCCGAGCCCAGCTGCTGCATGCTGATGCCCAGGTCCGCCGCCCGGTCGCGATCCACGACCACGTCGGCCTGGGCCTGGTCGAACTTGAGGTCGGTGTCGGCATAATAGAACAGGCCGCTCTGCTGCGCGCGCCGGACCAGCTCGTCGGCCACCGCCGCGACCCGCAACGGCTCGTCGGTCGAGACGACCGCGAACTGCACCGGCGTGCCGCCGCCGGCGCCCGGGAGCGACGGCGGGAGGAAGGTCTGGTAGTTCAGCGCGGCCACGCCGCCGAGCCGCCGGTTGATCTCGCCCAGCACCGCGGTGGCGGAGCGGCGCCGCTCGCTCCACGGCTTCAGCACGATGCCGGTGATGATGTTGTTGCTCGCCGGATAGCCCGTGACCTGGAAGAAGTTCGCGGTCTCCGGCACGCCCCGGATGAGCGCGGCCGTCTGGTCGGCGTAGCGCGTCAACTGGTCGATGTTCGCGTTCGGCGCCGCCAGGGCCAGGGAGATGATGAACCCCTGGTCCTCGGTCGGGGCCGGCTCGTTCTTGGAGAACCGCCAGAACAGAAACATGCTGCCGAACACCAGCAGCGCGAAGACGCCGACCACCGGCCGCGCGTCGAGCGTGGCGTGCAGCAGGCGCTGGTAGGTGGCGCGCAGCCGGTCGAACTGCGTGTCGAGGAAGTGGGCGAAGCGCTGGTGGCCGCCCGCCTCGTGCCGCAGCAGCCGCGAGCACATCATCGGCGACAGGGTGAGGGCGACCACGCCCGACACGATCACCGAGCCGGCCAGGGTGAAGGCGAATTCCCGGAACAGGGTGCCGGTCAGGCCGCCCTGGAAGCCGATCGGCGCGTACACCGCGGCCAGCGTGATGGTCATGGCGATGACCGGACCCCCGAGTTCGCGCGCGCCCTGCAGGCTCGCCTGCAGCGGCGACCGCCCCTCCTCGATGTGCCGGTGGATGTTCTCCACCACCACGATCGCGTCGTCCACCACCAGGCCGATCGCCAGGACCATGGCGAGCAGCGTCAGCAGGTTGATGGTGAAGCCCATCACCAGCATCAGAAAGCAGCCGCCGATCAGCGACAGCGGCATCGCCACGAGCGGGATGACCACGGACCGGAACGTCCCCAGGAACAGGTAGATCACCACCGTGACGATGAGCAGGGCCTCGATCAGCGTGGACACGACCTCCCGGATGGAGTCGCGGATGTAGCCCGTGGCGTCGTAGGGGATGTGCAGGCTCACCCCGCGGGGCAGCTCGGCTGCGATCTGCGGCAGGAGCCGGCGGACGGCGTCGATCACGGTCAGCGTGTTCGCGGTCGGCAGCACGCTGACGGCGATGAAGGTCGCCGGCTCGTCGCCGAACTTCACCGCCGCCTCGTAGTTCTCGGCGCCCAGCACCACCGTCGCCACGTCGCCGAGCCGGATGATGGCCCCGTTCTGCTCCTTGAGGACCAGGCGCCGGAATTCGTCGGCGGTCTTGAGATCCGTGGCCGCGTTCAGGTTGACGGACAGCATCGTGCCCTTGGTGGAACCGACCGCGGCGA
>JBJKRV010000209.1:0-9197 GCA_046704465.1 Opitutaceae bacterium
GTCATGCTCGGCGCGCTGAAGATCGCACCGGCCCTGTGTGCCGGCAACACGCTGGTGATGAAGGCCGCGGAGGACGCGCCGCTCGGCGTTCTGATGATGGCCGAGGCCTGCCAGGAATTCCTGCCGCCCGGCGTGCTGAACGTGCTGACCGGACTCGGCGAGGAATGCGGCGGGCCGCTTTCGCGGCATCCGCTGGTGCGGAAGCTGTCCTTCACCGGCTCGACCGAGATCGGCAAGGTGATCATGCGCTCGGTCGCCGGCAGCGGCAAACGGATGACCATGGAGCTGGGCGGCAAGGCCGCCAACATCGTCTTCGAGGACGCGCCGCTCGACCAGGCGGTGGAGGGGATCGTCAACGGCATCTTTTTCAACCAGGGCCAGGTCTGCTGCGCCGGGTCGCGGCTGCTGGTGCAGGAGACGGTGGCGGACGAGGTCGTCGCCCGGCTGAAGCGCCGCCTGCGCGTGCTGCGCGTCGGCGACCCGATGGACAAAAATACGGACGTCGGGGCGATCGTGTCGCGGGCGCAACTGGACACCATCCGGCGATACCTGGACATCGGGGTGAAGGAGGGCGCGGTGATGTGGCAGCCGCCCTGCCGCCTGCCGGCCCGCGGCTTTTTTCTGCCGCCCACGCTCTTCACCCGCGTGACCCAGAGCCATTGCATCGCGCGCGAGGAGATCTTCGGCCCGGTGCTCAGCATCCTCACCTTCCGGACGGTCGAGGAGGCGATCGAAAAGGCCAACAACACCGCCTACGGGCTGAGCGCGGGCGTCTGGACCGACAAGGGCTCGCGCATCCTCAAGATGTCGACCGAACTCAAGGCCGGGGTGGTGTGGGCCAATACCTTCAACAAGTTCGACCCGACGTCGCCCTTCGGCGGCTACAAGGAGTCGGGCTTCGGTCGCGAGGGCGGCCGCCAGGGGCTGCTGGACTATGCCAAGCTGGTTTAGGTTGCAGGTTTAGGTTGAGGACTCCGACCGCCTCTCTTCCCTGCCTAAACTCCAGCCGGCAACCTCAACTCTTTTTTCCATGACCCGACTACCCATAACCAAGACCCCGAAGGTCTATGTCGGCGGGGCGTTCATCCGCTCGGAGAGCGGGCGCACGTTCGCGATCCAGGATGCGGAGGGGCGATTCTTCGCCAACGTCCCGCAATGCACCCGGAAGGACCTGCGCAATGCGGTGGAGGCGGCGGCCAAGGCGGGTCCCGGCTGGGCGCGGCGCACGCCCTACAACCGCGGCCAGATCCTCTACCGGCTGGGCGAAATGCTGGAGGCCCGGCGGGCGGACATGACCGACGCGCTGCGCCTGGGCGGCGGCTCCGGCGCGGCCGCGGGACGCGAAATCGACGGGGCGGTCGACCGCCTGATCTACTACGCGGGCTGGGCGGACAAGTATGAGCAGGTGCTCGGCAGCGTGAACCCGGTGGCGGCGCCCTACTTCAACTTCACGGTGACCGAGCCGATGGGCGTCGTCGGCGTGATCGCGCCGGACGAGACCCCGCTGCTCGGGCTGCTGAGCCTGCTGGCGCCGGTCATCGTGAGCGGCAACGCGGCGGTGACGCTGGCCTCCACGACGCAGCCGTATCCGGCGATCGTGCTGGGGGAGATGCTTGCCACCAGCGACCTGCCGGGCGGGGTGGTCAACCTGCTGACGGGCCGGCGCGCCGAACTGCTGCCAACCTTCGCGACGCACGCCCACCTGCGGGCGCTGGCGGCGGTGGCCGATGCGGCGGAACGCAAGGCGCTCGCCCTGGGCGCGACCGAAAGCGTCAAACGCACGCGTTTCTGGGAGGCGGAGGCGAAGTCCAACTGGCACTCCGACGAAGCCCAGAGCCTGTACCTCATCCGCGACTTCGTGGAGTTCAAGACGACCTGGCACCCGGTGGGGGCATGAGCCGGCGGACCTCCGGGCACGCCGCCGCCGGTGATTCTGGGAAAGGGGCCGGATTGACAAGGCGTCGGGCGGGGCGACCGTGGAGCTGATCGGATCATGGCGCGCAAGAAACGAACCTCCCCGAAACCGAGTCCGTCCAAACCGGAGCCGGGGCTGCGACCGTTCGTGTGGTGGCTCCTGTGGGCGGCGTTGCTGACCGGCTTCGCGCAGGTTTGGTACTATGCCCAATCGGTCCATCCCCGCGCACCCTCGCTGATGGTGGCGCTCGTGGCCGTGGTGGTGGCGGCCGGCATGCTGCTCGTCAGCATGGCGATCCGGTGGCTGCTGCTGCCCCGAATTCCGCGGATCGGCGTGGCTTTCGTTTTTTTTCTGATCGGCCAGGCGCTGGCCGAGGGCTGCGGCTACGTCGGGCTGTTCTTGAGCGGGGCGATGCGGGAGGCGCTGTTTGCGACCGGAGCAGTGGGCTTGGTGCAGTACGTGCCGTGGTTTGTGCGCCGCTTTTACGCCCGGTCCGGGACAGGGGCGAAACCGTGATTCTGCCCCGCCGGGCGCTGGAACGGCCCGGATCCCGGGTGGGTCAGGATCCCGCCCCGCCGCCGAGCGACTTCAAATAGGCGGCGATGGCTTCGGCATCGCTCCGATGGAGGCGGAAGGGAGGCATGGGTGGCCGGGGAGGCGTAATGCCTTTCGGAGTCTCGCCGGTCATGAGGAAAGTCGCCAACTGGGCTTCGGTAAAGCCGGCGGGGAGCCCGGCAATGCGCGGGGCGATGGAGGCCCAGACTGGCATGGGGTGCACAGGTGCAAAAAAGAGCGGCGCACCGGTGAGTTCCCTGCCCGCGACGAACTGGCCGTCGGGGCCGCGAGGGGAATGGCAGTCGACGCAGCCGGCGACGTTCAGGGCCAGATAGCGGCCGCGGGCGACCTGATCGACCTGAACGGAACCGGCGTCCGGACGGCTGCA
The DNA here is from genome assembly GCA_046704465.1 of Opitutaceae bacterium. GTDB lineage: Bacteria > Verrucomicrobiota > Verrucomicrobiia > Opitutales > Opitutaceae > Fen-1467. The sequence goes on from JBJKRV010000209.1 coordinate 2,859, forward strand.
GGCCACGGCGAGGAGCAAGGTCGCTCCGGTGGCGATGAGGAGATAGAGTGGGGTCTTCATGCAGGCTAACCTGATTCGAGGATAAACAAACCGGGGGGCATTGCAGCCCGGTGGAGGGGTTAAGGCGGGGACGATACAAGGCCCGGTCAAAATTGCGAACGGCGGGAGGATTTTGCCGTTCGTCATTTGCGGGGCCGGGTGCCGATCCCGCAGGCGGACAGCCGTGCGACGGCTCGAGAGAACCCGGGGAGAAGGGGCGGCCGGACGGGGCGGCCCCGGGCGACATCACCGCACACCGACGTTTTTGCGTTTCGACAGGACTTTCGGAATCGCCTCTATTGTCGAACGGCAGGTGCCGACCCCATGATCGAAGCCCATCAGCTCACCAAGGTGTTCAAGGACAAGAAACGCGGTGAGATCCGCGCGGTGGACGCCGTGTCGTTCACCTGCCGGCCGGGGCGGATCCACGGGCTGCTGGGGGCCAACGGCGCCGGCAAGACCACCACGCTGCGGATGCTGGCGACCCTGCTGCGGCCCACCGCCGGCCGCGCGACGGTGGCGGGGCACGACACCGTGACCGAGCCGGAACAGGTGCGGGCGGCGGTGGGGTTTCTGGCGACCAGCACGGCCCTGTACGGCCGGCTGACCGCGCGCGAAACCATCGCCTATTTTGGCCGCCTGAACGGTCTGGACGCCGCGGCGATTGCGGAGCGCACCCGGCGACTGGCGGACGAGCTCGACATGCACGAGTTCCTCGACCGGCGGGTGGAGATGCTCTCGACGGGCCTGAAACAGAAGACCTCGATCGCGCGCACGCTGGTGCACGATCCGGCGGTCCTGGTGTTCGACGAACCGACGGTGGGACTCGACGTGATGGCGGCGCGCGCGATCGTGCGGTTTGTGCGCCAGTGCCGTGATCGCGGCAAGACCGTCATCTATTCGACCCACGTGATGAGCGAGGTGGACAAGCTCTGTGACACCGTCGGGATCGTCCACCACGGCCGGCTGGTCGCCGAGGGGACGCCGGCGGAACTCCGCGCGCGGTTCGGCGACGCCGACCTGGAGGAGGTCTTCGTCAAGGCGGTGGGCGGGGAGGAGGCGGCATGAACGCGCGCAACCTGTTCGCGGTTTATCGCAAGGAGCTGCGCGACCTGCTGCGCGACCGCCGGACGCTGATCTCGATGATCGTCGTCCCGACGCTGCTGATCCCGGGGATCATGCTGATCGCGGGCGTGGTGTCCTACAAGGTGGTGCACCGGGCGCGGCAGGAGATACCCACCGTGATGGTGCTGGGCGGCGCCGATTCACCGGCGGTGCGGGCGGCGCTGGCCGCCGACCGCAAGCTCAAGCTCGTGCCCGCCACGGCGGACTGGCGCCGGCGCATCGTGGACAAACGCCTGCGGGCCGCGGTGGAGATCCCGGACGGGTTCGACGCCGACCTCGCCCGCGAGCGGCCGGCGACCCTGAAGATCTACAATTACGAGAGCGAGCTGCGATCCGGGTTCGCGGTGGCCGAGCTGCGCCGGTTCTTTTCCGATTACCGCGAACGGATCGTCAGCACGCGGCTGGTCGAACACGGCCTGCCGGTGGCCATGGTCAGGCCCTTCGCGGTCAAAACGCAGAATGTCGCCCCACCCGAGCGGGTCGGCGGCAACATCGTCGGCGGAATCATCCCCTACATCTTCCTGCTGCTCTGCTTCACCGGGGCGATGTATCCGGCGATGGATCTCACCGCCGGCGAGAAGGAGCGCGGCACCCTGGAGACGATCCTCTGCAGCCCGGTCGGCCGCGTGAACCTGGTGCTGGGCAAGTTTCTCATGGTGCTCACCGCCGCGATCGCGACGGTGGTCTGGTCGCTGATCTCGATGGCGGCGTCGCTGGCAATCGGCGGCCTGCTGCTGGCCCATGCGGGCGGCGGCGCGGCGGCGATGGCCCGGAACCTCGCCGCCCGGGGCGGGCCGGCGGTGATTCCAACCCTCGACCCGCTGGGCCTGCTGGCCGTGCTGGGGCTGATCCTGCCGGTAGCCGTGCTGTTCGCGGCGGTGCTGCTGGCGCTGTCGCTCTCAGCCAAGACGATGAAGGAGGCGCAGAGCTACGTGTCGCCGTTCATCATCGTGATCATCGTGCCGGCAATGATGGGCATGCTGCCGGGCGTCGAACTCAACTCCCGGCTGGCGTTGGTGCCGATCCTCAACGTCGCGCTGGCGAGCAAGGAGCTGGTGTCCGGCGTCTTTCACTGGGGCCACCTCGCATTGATCTTCGGCTCGACCTCCCTCTACGCGGCGGCCGCGCTGGCGGTCTGCGTGCGCCTGTTCAACCGCGAGGAAGTGCTGTTTCGGATATGAGCCGGGTCCGGCGCCGCGCGGACGGTGCGTCGCGACCGCTGCGCCGATAACTGGGCGCTCAGACCCCGGTCGGACGGCGGCATCGGGCGTGCGCGATGCAACGTCCCCTGGCGGCCGTTCGGCGAAAAAGGGGTAAATCCTCGCGGGCGCATCGCATTACCTTTCCGCGTGAGCCGATTTGGGAGTATGTTTTCCGTTCCCGCTTGAGCCGCCAATCACGACCCAATTTGCCAATGAATTTTGTGAAGAAGATTCTCCTGATCCACGCCGACGAAAAGATCCGCCGCACCCTGACGCTCCTGCTGGCCGGGGCCGGCTACGATGTGCGCCCGTGCCCGCGATCCGACTTGGCCATCGAGTATGCGCGCTCGGAATGGTTTGATTTGTCCCTCGTCAACGATCCGCCGCCCGACATCGGCAGCTTTGATTTCATCAAGGCCTTGCGGAAGATCCAGCCCAGCGTCCCGGTGTTGCTTCTGGTCAGCGAATTGGAATTGCCGTCGATCATCCAGGGCATCCGGCTGGCGGTCAGCGACGTGCTGGCGCCGAACGGCGACTGGGCCTCGGTGGTCAAGCGCATCAACGCCCTGCTGCGTCCCGACGAGGTGGCTCCGTCGACCGACCTCCCTCCGGAGGAGCTGGCCGAGGTCGAGGCCATTCTTGCGAAATTCGACGCCCGCCTCGAGGCGGGCGCGGTGGCCGGCCCCGAGCATGCGGCGGCGCCGGAGGCACTGCGCGAGGATCTGCAGCGGCTCGCCCGGGAACGCGACGAAGTCAGGAAGTCCGCCGAGCGCCTCGCGAAGGAAAAGGCGGCGTTGGAGGCGGAGCTCAAGGCGCACCAGGCCCACCGCGAAAGCATGGCGGACCTGGAGAAGGAACTGGAGACTTTGCGCAACGAACGCGAGATGGTGGCGGCGGCCCAGGCGGCGGTCGACGAGAAGGCCCGCGCCCTGGCGGCGGCGCGCGAGGAATTTGTGCGCGAACGCGCAGCGGCTCATGCGTCCGAGACCAGTCCGGCCCCGGCGGCAGCCAATCCGGCCGCCGGCTCCGGCGATCTGGTGCGCGAGCGGGAATGGCTGGAGGACCTGCGAATGGATTTGAGTGCCGAGGATGTGCGTCAGCGCGAGGAATCGGCCCGGCTGCGGCAGATGCGCACCGATATCGAGGCCGAACGCGAGCGTCTGCAGGAGGACCTCGACCTGCTGCGGGAACAGGAGACGAACCTGCGTGCTTACGAGCAGCGTTTGCGGCAGATGACGGCCGAAGCCGAGGCGGACCGCGTCCGCCGGGTGGCGCCGCGCCCATCCCGGGATCCCTTCGTGCGGGATCCGTCGCTCGAGGATGCGTGGACCAAGGTCAACCGCGCCATGGATTTGCTGGAAGCCGAGCGCCGGGGTTTCACGGACGAAAAGCTGGCCTTCAAGGAGGAGAAGGCGCGGATCACCGAATGGGTGGCCAATCTGCGCGAAGCGGAGACTGCCCTGATCGCGCGCGAGCAGCAGTTGGGGTCGAAATCCTCGCGTCCGTCGTTCACCCACGAGCCGTTCAAGGCGGCCCGGGCGATTCTGACGGGCACGAAGAAATAGCGTCCGCTCAAGTGGCCGCCAGCCGCCGTGATCGCTCCGGCGACCGGGCGGCGCAGCGGTTGATTGCCGCTCCCGCGACTTGGGAACGCGGTTCTGGCGGGTGGATCCAACCGCCGCGAACGATTTCCTTTTTGCGTCCAGCGGAGGATCGGCGACCGTGGAACGATGTGCGCGGCGTCCACCAACCGTCTGGCGGGCGAAAAATCGCCCTACCTGCGTCAACACGCCCACAACCCGGTGGTCTGGCACCCGTGGGGCGAGGAAGCGTTTGCCCGGGCGCAGGAGGAGCAGAAACCCATCTTTCTGTCCATCGGCTACTCGACCTGCCACTGGTGCCACGTGATGGCGCACGAGTCGTTTGAAGACCCCGGGATCGCCCGGCTGCTCAACCGCGATTTTGTGGCCATCAAGCTGGACCGGGAGGAGCGACCGGACGTGGATCGGGTCTACATGGCCTATGTCCAGGCGGCCACCGGCCAGGGCGGATGGCCGATGAGCGTCTGGCTGACGCCGGACCGGAAGCCGTTCTACGGCGGCACCTATTTTCCGCCGGAGGACCGCTGGGGGCGCCCGGGGTTTGCCACGGTTCTGGAGGCGCTGGCCCGCGCGTGGCGCGAGGAGCGCGGCAAACTGGTGGCCGAGGGTGAACGGGTATCGGAGGCGCTTCGCGACCTTGGGGCCGGCGCGGTCCCGGCGGAAGCGGCCGAAAAGGAGCTGACGGCGGCCGCGAGCGGCGCCCGCGACCGTTGCCTGGAGCAGCTGGCGGCTGCCTTCGATCCGGTGCATGGTGGATTCGGCGGGGCGCCGAAATTTCCCCGGGCGGCCGTATTCCAGTTTCTATTGCGTACCGCCTCGCGGCCGGGCGCGGGCGCCGCGACTCACGTCGCCGCCCGGGACATGGTCGCGTTCACCCTGCGCAAGATGGCCGGGGGCGGCATTCATGATCACGTCGGCGGAGGCTTTCACCGCTATTCGGTGGACGAGACCTGGCTGGTGCCGCACTTCGAGAAGATGCTCTACGACCAGGCGCAACTGGCGGCCTGCTACCTCGAAACCGCGCGGGCGACCGGCGACGCGCGTTACGCCTGGCAGGCACGCGACATCCTGGGCTATGTGCGGCGCGATCTCACCGGGCCGCACGGCGGCTTTTACTCCGCGGAAGATGCGGACAGCGTGCCGGCGCCGGCGGACGGGCCGGGCGGAACCGGGCGCGAGGCCAAAGCGGTCGAGGGGGCGTTTTACCTCTGGACGAAGATCGAGGTCGACCGTCTGCTCGGCGACGATGCCGACTTCTTCTGCGCTCACTTTGGGGTCCAGGAAGCGGGCAACATCCCGGAGGCGTGCGATCCACACGGGGAATTCCGCGGAAAGAACATCCTGCGTTCGCGCGAGACGCTCACGGACACGGCCGCGCGATTTGAGCTCGATGTCGAAACCGCCAGCGATCAGCTCGGAACCGGCCTGATCCGATTGCGGGAGGCGCGGCGGCGGCGCCCGCGGCCCCATCTTGACGACAAGGTGATCACGGCCTGGAACGGTCTCATGATCTCGGCGCTGGCGACGGGCGCGCAGGTGCTGGGCGGCCAGGGGTTCCAATTAGCTGGCGACGGCGCCGACCGAATCGGCGCCGCGGACTGCCTCGCGGCCGCCGTCCGCGCCGCGGAGTTCCTCGAGCGCGAGCTGTACGATGCGGCCACCGGCACCTTGTACCGCAGCTATCGGGAGGGCCGGAGCGACATTGCCGGGTTTGCCGAAGACCACGCCTTCCTCATCCAGGGCCTGCTCGATCTCTATGAAACCGCGTTCGAGATTCGCTGGCTGCGCTGGGCCGACCGCCTGCAGGTGGAAATGGACCGGCGATTCTGGGATGAGGATGGCGGCGGATATTTCTCGGCCCGGAAGGACGACACGTCGCTCATCGCCCGGATGAAGGAGGACTACGACGGCGCCGAGCCGGCGGCGGCCTCGGTGGCGGTCATGAACCTGTTGCGCCTGCATGGGATGTTGGGCGACGGCGCGGAGGAGAGCGGGCCGGGACGACGGGCGCGGGCGCTCCGATGCATCGGGTCGCTGCGGCCCCAGTGGGAGCGGGCGCCCTCGACGCTGCCGCAGTTGCTGGGTGCACTGGAACTCGCAATGCAGCCGCCGCCCTCGGTGGTGCTGGCGGGCGAGCCGGCGGCAGCGGATTTTCGCGCGCTCGCGGCGGTGCTGGCCGAGACCCCGGGCCCGCGACGGGTGGTGCTGGCGGCGGACGGCGGCGAAGCCCAGCGCTGGCTGGCGGAGCGCCGGCCGTACCTTGCGGAAATGAAGCCGCTCGACGGACGCGCCGCGGCCTACGTGTGCGAGGATTTCGCCTGCCGGCCGCCGGTGAGCGAGCCGGAAGCGTTGCGCAGCCTGCTCGGAGGTTG
>JBJKRV010000210.1:0-4037 GCA_046704465.1 Opitutaceae bacterium
TCATAGGCGGCGGGATTGGCCGTGGGCTTCCGGTCGAGCACGCTCTGTTCGGCGGGAGAGATCGTCGCCTGCAGGGCCCCGGCGATCGCCTGGGCGATCTCCGACTGGATGGCAAAGATGTCGGTGATGTTGCGGTTGTAGGCCTGGGCCCAGACGTTGTCATCGGTGCGGGGATTGATGAGCTGGCTGGTGACACGCACCTGGTTGCCCTCCCGCTGCACGCTGCCCTCGACGATCCACGCCACGTGCAGTTCGCGCGCGATCTGGGCGATCGGCTTGGTCGTGTGGCGGTATTGCTCGACCGAGGTGCGGGAGATCACGTGCAGCGCGCGGATGTTGGTGAGATCGGTGAGGATGTCCTCCTGGACGCCGTCGCAGAAGTAGGCGTTGCCCTTGTCGGCACTTATGTTTTCGAACGGCAGGACGGCGATGGACTTCGAATCGACCGGCGGCGGATTCGAAGGTGAAGGTGAGAGTGAGGGTGGGTGGCTCTCCGGCGTCGGTGTGCGCCGGTGCGTGCTGAACACGGCGACCCCAACGCCGGCGGCGATGATGACCAGCACCCCCCAGGTCCAGCCTGGAAGACGGGACCGTTTCGCTGCAACCGAGACCTCCGACCTCTGACCTCTGACTTCTGACTTCTGGACTCTGACCTCTGGTCTCGGCGCCGCCGCCCCGCGCGGCGACTCGAGGAGGTGTTTGAGCTGCGCGACAAACTCCGGGGTGGGCACGCCGTGCGGCAGGTGGGTCCATTGGTACCGCAGGAACTCCTCCGGCACGAGCGCCTCCGCCGCGGTGGTCTCGTCGACCACCACCGGGACGATGAAGGCCACGCCGGCGGCCATGTCGTGCGTCCGCTCCACCGCGAGCTTCCACTCCCGGCGAAAATAGCCCTCGTGGCGCGCCTGCGACTGGGCGCTGATGAGGGGCACGAAGAGGGTGCACTCACGGATCTGCTTCCGGATCTTGGCATCCCAGGCGTCGCCGCCGCGCAATTCGGTCTGGTCGAACCACACCTCCAGCCCGAATGACCGCAGCGCGTCGGCAACGCGCCGCGCGGCGTCCGTGTCCTCACGGGCGTAGGAGAGGAAAAGTGCGCGTCCGGCGCCGGAATCCATCGGCGGGAAACTTGAGGAGTGGCCGGAGTAACTTGCGCATATTTCCGCGGCGCGCGAGGAGAATATGGGCGGCCGATGCCGGCGGGCGGGGGGGAGGAAGCCAGAGGCCGGATGACAGAGGTCAGATGCCAGAAGTCAGCTTGCCGCCCGGCTGCGGCGTTGACACGCGCGCCGTGTTCGCGATGACAGAATCACGCATGGCTGGTCCGAGCCGCATCCCCCATTTCAACATCGTCGGCTTCACCGGTCACCGTCAGCTCGAAGATCCGGAGCGGTTGGCCGGTGCGGTTCGCGCGGCGCTCGAATCCCTGCGCGGCGAGGACACGGGCGAATGGATCGGTCTCTCCTCGGCGGCGGCGGGCGCGGACCTGTTGTTCGCCCGGGCGGCGATGGCGACCGGCCTGGCGTGGCAGGTGGTGCTGCCCGTGCCGGCGGATGAGTTCTGCGAGGATTTCGCGCCGGAGGACTGGCGGTCGGTCGAGGCCTTGCTGGCTCGGGCCGAGACGGTACGCGTGATTCCGGAGGCCGAATCCCGGAACGACGCCTACCTCGACGCCGGCATGGAGGTGGTGCACGAGTGCGACGTGCTGGTGGCCGTTTGGGACGGGCAGCCGTCGCGCGGCAAGGGCGGCACGGCCGACGTGGTCACCTACGCCCGGGAGCTCAACAAACCGATCGTGATCATCGACCCCGCCACGGGAGATGCCCGGCGGGAACGTTTCGCGGCCCGCCCGACCCACGGCCGGGAGCTCGAAACCTTCAACCGCCTGCCCGAGGCTCCGGCCGCGGCTGAGGTCATCGCCAACCCGTTTGGCGCGCCGGAGGAAATCCCGCATTTTCAGGCCAAGGTGGACAACGCCGCCACCCGGGGGGCCCCGCAGTTCCGGCGGCTGACGGCGGCCACCGTGATGCTGCACGTGATGGCGACGCTGGCGGCGACCGCCGAGTTGTCCTTCACCCTGCCGGGCGCGTTTCTCCCGTGGGTGAAGCTGCTCTGCCTGCTCGGGGCCGTGGCGGTGGCGCTTCTGCTGCGCCTGCACGGCGCTCACCACCACTGGGTGCGCTGCCGGCTGGCGGCCGAGTTCTGCCGGTCGGCGCTGGCCACCTGGGGCCTGCCGCGGGCCGCGCCGTTGTTCGCCGAGCTCGACCTTCCGGGGATGCGCCAGCTCACGCGGTCGCTGCAGGTGCTGCACGGTCGGTCCGGCAAGACCCGGTCCACGGCGATGGACAAATTCAAGCGCCTGTACCTGACCCACCGGATCGCGGACCAGCACGGCTATTACGGGCGCCGGCTGGCGCGGGCTTTGCCGCTGCTCAAACGGCTGCGGGGCGGGTTCTGGGTCACCACGATCCTGGCCATCATCTGCGCGGCCTGGTACGCGTCGGCCGAGACATGGCCCCTGCCGGCCGTCTCGACGGCGACGCGGGACACGGTGTTCTACTTCCTGCCCATTGCGCTGCCGGTGATCGCGGCGGCCCTGCTCTCGCTCGTCTCGATCAACGACCTGCACCGGCGCGTGGCCCGCTACCGCGAGATGCAGTCGGTCCTCGAGGCGGCGCGCAAGCAGATCACCTACAGCCAGACCTGGGGGAGCCTCGAACGCATCGTCCAGCGCACCGAGCGGGCCCTGCTGCAGGAGGTGTTCGAGTGGCACTCGATCACCAGCTTCGCCGAGTCGCACTGAGGCGGGCATGTCACCTTACAACCGCGAAGGACGCGAAGACCACGCGGCGCGGTGGGGCGGCGCCGGTGGCCGCCCGGCTACCCGAGGCGCTGCAACATCTCGGCCGCGAGCTCTCGAAACGCTTCCGCCCCCGGGGCCCCGGCGTCGTACAGCGCGACCGGTTTGGCCTCCATCGGCGCCTCGCCCAAGGTGATGTTTTCGGGAATGCAGGTGCGGAAGAAATGCAGCCGGCGGAAGGCGGGCGTCCGCGGCAGGCGCTCCATCGTGTCGCGGTGGAACGCGACATGCCGCCGCACGCGGGCGAAGACCACGCCGAGGCAGCTGATTCGGAATTCCAGCTCCCGGCGCAGGTAGGTGAGCCGATCCTGCAGCAGCCCCAGGCCGATCGAGGAGAGAAAGTCGGGCTGCAGGGGAACCACGTAGTGGTCGCTGGCGTAGAGGGCGTTCTGCGTGGCGGTCTGGAGATTGGGCGGACAGTCGCAGATCACGAGGTCGTAGTCGGGGAGCACCTTCTCAAGCTTGCGCGCGAAGATGCGCTCGCGACCGGGCCGCGCCGCCAGATCGAGATCCAGGAAGGTCAGCTTCAGGTGGCTGGGCACGAGATCGAGCGTGGGCAGCTCGGGGCGCACGCCCCGCACGATGCAGTCAGTGAACGCCACCGGGTGGTCCTGCTTGCGCCGACCCTCCACCTCCAACACGTCCGCCATGGTGCCGTGTCCCTCCGACCAGCGGAGCCAGGCGTCTTCGGACATGAGGCTGAGCGACGCGTTGGTCTGGGGGTCAAGGTCGACCAGCAGCACCTTTTTTTGGTGGTCGCGGGCGAGATAGGCGGCCAGGTTGACCGCGCACGTGGTTTTACCCACGCCGCCCTTCATGTTGACGAAAGCAATGACCTTGGCCTTGGACATGGGGGTATTAGGGACGGTGGATTGGATGGCCCCCGGCGGTCAAAGTTCCCTTCGCCGGCCGGTTCAGGCGGGGCGTTCGAGATACTGCTTCAGGCAGCGCAGCATCTCCTTCCAGCAGTGGCGTCGTTCCGCCTGCAGCTGGGCCGTGGCAAGCCGGGTGTGATCGACCGCCACGACGCACCGGCCGCGCCCCATGGGCGTGATCCGGACCTCGATCTCGGAATCATCGTCACCGCAGGCCAGGCGGAGAACCCGGTTCGCCGTGGCGGCGTGGAGCGTGAGGGGCACGCCGGTGAACCACTGGGCCCGGCGGCGCGGGTTGGCCC
>JBJKRV010000211.1:0-3355 GCA_046704465.1 Opitutaceae bacterium
ACCCTCAGGGTGGTCCTATGACTGGCAAACGGGGTGGTCCCATGTCACTGGCAAAACCAGCGACCAACTGGTCCTATGTGACTGGCAAACGACAGCCGTGAAGGATCGAAATGCGGCAAAGATGGCAGCGCATGAGGCGACTCCACGATTACCCTGCGGACGAACTCCTAGCCGTTCGGGTCAGAAGTGTGGCCAGATTCGTCGACGTCCGATGGAGCACTGCGCATGCCTGGAAATTTCGGCGGCCGTTCACTGAGGGCCCGTATGTGACGCTGCCGCGTCCTGACGAACTGCCACGCGCCAAGAAGGACGAAGAGCCCCAATATCGTGGACATAGTGGTCAAGTAGCCGATGGACTGGTGGCCTCGGACGCCAAACCACAGTAACCAAGCCAGGTACAAGGCGAAGTAGGCCATGCCCCGGACCTGGCGGCGCAGGTGTTCCGCGCACACTGACGATCCGTAGAACCCCTGTGCATTCAGATAGCGCATTCGCTCGGAGCGCTTCATGCCACGGGTAGCTCTAAACAGCTCGCGCGCGCGGTCGTAGTCCGACTGGGAGCCGTCTGTTGTCTGACGACGCAGACGAGACAGGGCGAATCCGACGACGGGTACAGCGAGAAGGCAGTACGTGATCGGATCTCTCCAGTGGCGATGGCTTTCGTAGTCCAAGAGACTGATCATCCACAGGGCAGTGACCAGCGTGTTAGCTCCTCGGTGACGACGCCATGCGGACCAATCCTGCGAGGCGGTTCCTACGGGAATCGCCCAGTCCTTTGGTGGCTCGAGTGTCGCTGTGGCAAGGTACTGAACATGGTCGGTCCATTCGCGGCCGTCCCACCAACGCACCGTCTCCGAGCCGTCTGGGTCGTCATACCAGCCTTCGGGCGGATCCACGGACACTGATACAGCATCCTACCGGCGATGTAATCAGGATGATCGGTGAGCCGGCACGTCAACGTCGTTGAGGATCCCAGCAAACGGTCGATCATGGCGTCGCCCTGGTCCCGGCCGCCCGGAGGTGGCGTCCGCCAGCAGCCCGTGTTCCGACCCGGCGGTGGGTGGCGGCAGCTTGGGCCAGCGGCACATGAACCTCTGGCTGTGGCCGATCCCGCCCCCAGGGGACCCGCATTTGGGTGGGCGCGTGGCCGGCGATGGGTGTTGACGAGGTGACCGTCGAGGTGGACGCCTCCATCCTCGACTCGGCCGCCCAAGAGGCAGAGGTGCTGTGGGTTCCTGATCCCGAGCATCACCGGGGTTACTCCCGCACGACCATGGTGGGCCCCCAATCGTCGGCACCGGAAGCGCTGAGCCACCGGTAGCGCCCCGCTGAGGGTCGCAGACGAAGCCAGTTGGAGGGTGCTGCCGTGACGCCGTGTTCGGCGGTCGCTACCAATCCACCCCGAGCCAGGCCCCGTACTCGTCGACGGTGTCGCGCGCGACTCACAGCTGAACGCCCAGGCGCGGCGGCAAGGCGAGTTCATCGTACGCCCGGGTGGCGAAGACATGCGCGGAGTTGCGCCGACCCTCGCGGCCGTCCCGGCAGGTCGACGGAGAGCTCGGCCGTTCCTCCGACGACGTCCCCGTTGATGCGTTCGTTGCCGTCGCTGTCCACGACCGCCAGGCAACGGTGGCCAGCGTCGCCTCCATCCGGGCCAATCGGGTCGCCCCTTGCCGGCACTACGAGCGATGGGCGGTGGCGCGCTGTCCAGTCGCGAGGCTCCGGCGCCGCTGCTGGCTGGTTGCGTCCTTCTGGGCCAGACGACGGTGGTCAAGGCCGGCTCATCGGGCCATCAGCACGATGAGAGAGGCCTACGGTCGGGGCGGCCTGGTCGCAATCCGCTGGTGCTAGGTGAATGTTCCTCAGGGGGAAGGAAGCACTGGCGAAGGTGCGGTGGGGTCCGTCACGTTCGAGCGTTTGCTACGTCCCGTGTCGGCCTTTGTCGATCGTCGTGCGGTGACGGGTCGCCGGACGGGATGGTGCGAAAGTGGAACGTGACCAAACGGTCAATGGGACAGAGATTCTATACAAAGGACCTGGCCAACGAGTTTGGCAAGCGGTGATGACCGTCGGCTAACAGATCTGAAAAACGATGAATCCTCAACTAGAGCTTTAGGGTGGCACCGGGTGGAGACCACTGGAGCATGGATCTCGCGAGCCAACCCGCTGACTACCTGCGCAAAGACGGCTTGAGGTAAGGGTCACCGTCTAGGGGTGATGGGTGAGCGCTCCACTGGACCACATGGGGGTTGACATGGTTGCAACTCGGGAGTAGAAGTGGCGCAACACAGCCGAATCCCGGCCGTGAGAGGTCGAGCTTTTCGCCGGTCATGACCGGGGGGTTCGTGATGCTATTCAATCGCGCCCAGACGCCGACTTGTTGCAGGTCCCTCGATCCACATGGGGGTGATGGCAGGCGTTCGGCCGAGGCGCTGGGCACGAGGACCGATGCCGCCGGTTCAGCGGCAGGGGGAGTTCCCGGAAGCGTGCCCGTAGCGGGAGCGGCTTGTCTCCATTGGCGAGACGCCGTTCGGGATGCAGGACCGACCTGCACCGCTCGAGTGTTGTGGCCGGCGAGTCGGGAGCGTCGTTGTCCCAAAAGGCATCGAGCCGCGAAGAGCGTCGCTCGATGACCCGGCGAGGGCGCCGGTCATACAGGATCGGGCACGGTGCAGCGATCCAGCTGGCTGGTCGTGCAATGGCGTGCCTGCTGGGCGTCGGCGCCCTCATTGGTGTCCCCGCCTGGGGTGGTCTGCGAGGCGCTCCACATGCCAGCGCCGGGCCCGGGTGGGGCGAGTTGGCCTCGTACAACTACGGCCAGGGCTATGTCCTGATCGGGACACAGGGCGGCGCGTACGCCTTCGGCAACGATGCATTCGAAGGATCCGCCCGCAACACACCGAAGAACGCGCCGGTGGTGGGTGGCGCGGAAACCTCGGACCACGCCGGCTACTGGCTGGTGGGCGCAGACGGGGCCGTGTTCTGCTTCGGCGACGCGCCGTTCCACGGTTCGATGGCTGGGCAGTACCTCGTCCAGCCGATCGTGGGCATCGCCGCGACCGGTGACAACGCCGGCTACTGGCTGGTGGGGGCAGACGGCTCGGTCTACGGCTTCGGCGACGCCGGCTTCTACGGCGACATGCCCAGTGACAACGAGACCTCCGGTGCCCCGATTGTGGGCATCACGCCCACGCCCAATGGTGGCGGCTATTGGCTGGTGGCGTCCGACGGCGGGATCTTCGCCTTCGGTAACGCCGGCTTCTACGGCTCCGAGGGCGGTCAGCCGCTCAACAAACCGGTGGCGGGGATGGCGGCGACGCCCACAGGCGGCGGCTACTGGGAGGTGGCCCAGGAC
>JBJKRV010000212.1:0-4374 GCA_046704465.1 Opitutaceae bacterium
GACCGAGACGGCGTGCGGCCGGTCGGGGATGCGCTGGCCCAGCGGCAGGTGGCGGAAGGCGGACATGTGCGCGGCCAAGAGACGGCGTTCCCGTCCGCGACGCAATCCCAAGGTTGAAACCGCGGCCCGAACCGGCGATGACGATGGGGCGCATGAAACTCATATCGTGGAACATCAACGGGGTGCGATCGGTGTTGAAGAAGGGGTTCCTGGACGTCCTCGCGGACGCCCGGGCTGACGTCTTTTGCGTGCAGGAGACCAAGTGCCAGCCGGGGGACGTGCAGCATGTCGCCTGGCCGAAGGGTCTCGAGCCGGTGTGGAATTCGGCGCAGAAGAAGGGCTACGCCGGCACGGCGATGTTCCTGCGGACCAAGCCCCTGAAGGTGACGTTCGGCCTCGGCGCCGCGGAGCACGACACCGAAGGCCGGGTGATCACGGCCGAATTTTCCGACTGGTGGCTGGTGACCGTCTACACGCCCAATTCCCAGCGGGGGCTCACGCGCCTGGATTATCGCGTGAAGAGCTGGGATCCTGCGTTCCTGAAATACCTGAAGAAACTGGAGAAGAAGAAGCCCGTGATCTTCTGCGGCGACCTCAACGTCGCCCACACCGAGATCGACCTCACGAATCCGAAGACCAACCGGCGCAACGCCGGTTTCACCGACGAGGAGCGGCAAAGCTTCGGCGGCCTGCTGGCGTCGGGTTTCACCGATACCTTTCGCGAATTCGAGCAGGGCGGCGGCCACTACACCTGGTGGAGCCAGATGGCGAACTGCCGCGCGCGGAACATCGGCTGGCGCGTCGACTACTTCGTCATCTCCGCCGCGCTCCGCCCGCGCCTGAAGCGCGCGTGGATCTCGCCCGAAATCATGGGCAGCGACCACTGCCCGGTGGGCATCGAGATCGGGTGACCCCGGCATGAACGCCGATCAGGAATTGAAGCCGCTCATGCTCCGGCCGCCGCGGCTCACCCTCGCCGTGGCGGAGAGCCTCACCTGCGGCCGGCTGCAGGCGGCGATCGGCACCATCTCCGGCGGATCGGAGTTCTTCCTCGGGGGCATCACCACCTACACGATCGACCAGAAGGTCCGGCATCTCGGGGTCGACCGTGCGCTGGCCGAGTCGGTCAACGCGGTGTCGGCCGCGATCGCCGGCCAGATGGCGTGCGGGGCGTGCGCCCTGTTCGGCAGCGACCTGGCGCTGGCGACCACGGGGTACGCCGAGCCGGACCCCGGTCACGCGATCGTCCACCCGATGGCCTATTGGGCGCTGGCGCACCGCCAGGGGGGCGCCGCCGCCGTGGTGCGCGCGGGCTCGCTGGAGCGACCCGGGGCGGCCCGGGTCGCGATGCAGACGACCGTGGCGGAGACGGCGCTGTCGGCCCTGGTCGACTACCTGCGCGTCCTCCGGGCCGGCTGAGGCCGGCTACGTGCGCTCGTTCTGAAAGAGTTCGACCGACTCGCCGGCGGGACCTTCGAAGAACGCGATGCGGATCGGAACGGGACCGAAGCCGTTGGTGGTCTGGATGGTGGCGTCCCGCGGCTCCATGGTCACCTTCCGGCCGGCGGCGCGGACGCGCTCGAGGACGGCGTCGGTGTCGGCGACGCGCAGCGCGAAGTGCAGGATGGCGCCGTTGGGATCGGGGGTGTAGTCGGGATCCTCGAAGATCTCGAGGTAGTCGCCGGCGCCCATGTCGAGCATCGCGGCGCGGCGGCCGTTGCCCACCTTCCAGGCCAGTTTTTCATGCAGGCCGAGGACCTCGGTGTAGAATTTCACGACTGCGGTCCAGTCCCGCGCCTTGATGGCGACGTGGTGGAAGCCGCGGATGTCGGGCTTGGATGGAGTCGGTTCCATGGGAATGTCGCCGCGAACGGTGGAAACAACCGGCCCCCGGGGCGTCGCCGCCGGGGGCCGAAAGGCTTTCAGGCGCCGGCCGTGTCAGCCGGTCAGCCGCTGAACGTAGGTCATCAGTTCCTGGGCGGCGGGCTGCGGCTGGACCCAGTTGCTGAAGAGAATCTCGGGGATGCCGTAATGGGTGTGGTAGTACTCCTGCGTGGCCTCCACCAGCGGGGCGATCGTGCCGGTCTTGATCGTCGCCCCGGCGTAGAAGCCCTTGACGTTGGTATAGACCAGGACGTTCGCGTCGTAGGCCTGGTTCGACTTGTCCGCCTGCGCCGCCATCGGGCCGGCCACCGCCTTGGCATCGACCCCGAAACGGAACCGGGTCTGCGTCAACAGGCGGGTGGATTTCGCGTCCATGAGCACGTAGATCGTTTCGATGGACTTGCCGCCGGCCTGGAGGCCAAGGCAGATTTCGCCCGCCTTGATGAACACCGGCAGGCTCCACTGGCCGTCGGGTTTCTTGACCATGGCCACGCCCCAGCCGTCCTTCACGCCGAGCAGGAAGCCGACCTTGACCTGATTCACGATCACGAGACCCTGGGCCCGGCGCAGGACACTGGCGGGAATGGCATGATCGGGATAGAGCATCGTGCTCTGAAGGATCGCTTCGCAGGTCTGCAGACGGGCGACATAGTCGGAGCGCTTGAATTCGGTGGCCCCGGCGGCGGAGGCCACTGACAGCGCCACGGCAAGAAGCAGGAGTCTTTTCATAGGTGAATGGATGCGCCGGGGACGCGTAGGTTCCCGGCGTTTTGATCGTTATTCGGCTAACCTATGCCATGATCGGCGGGGAATGGGAAGTGCAGAGTGGGCCGGCCGGCGCCGGCATCCTTGCGGCTCTTCCAGGGGGCTGCCGTGGGCCGGAACCCTCATACGAGCCCGCGCTCGGCCAGGTCCGACTCGTCCCAGCCCAGGTAATGCCCCAGTTCGTGCAGGTAGGTGATCCGAACCTCCTCCCGGAAGACCTCGGGGTCGCCCTCGGCATAATCCCAGAGATTCTCCAGAAACAACAGGATCTGCGGCGGCAGCGGCTCGGGATCACCGGCCCCGGCGTTGTACGGCCGGCCGACAAACAGGCCCAGGAGGTCGGGTTCCCAGCCCTCGGCGAGCATCGCCGCGTTGGGCCGGGCCTCGAAGCACACCGGCACCTCACCGGCCGGCGTCCGCACGGGGGGCGGCAGCCGCCGCAGCGTGGCGGCGACGACTTTTTCGGCGGTGGCGGACAGTTCGCGGAGGCTCATGCGGAAAGCAGACCGACCGGACCCGGGCTCAAGTCTGGGGCAACTCCACCGACAGGTCGAACCGCTCGTAACGCCGGCCAAGCCACCAAATCACGGCCGCGAATTCGGCGACCAGGATGAGGCCCGCCGCGACGGAGCCGGCGAGCAGGGCGGCGGTTTCGGCGCCGCTGAGGGCCTCGACGACGAAATACGGCACGGCCGCGCCGAGCGCCGCCGGAATGAGGGCGACCGCGAGCGTAAGGAGGAAGCCGGCGGCGAAAATCAGCCGCTGCCCCATCGTGTCGATGCCCCGGGTCTGGTTGACCGCCGACATCCAGCCGGGAAAATAGAGCGTGGCCCCGAAGGGGATGGCCAGCATCAGACCGGCCACCGGCGGCACCAGCAGGCCGATCTCGAAGGCGCCGATTCCCGTCAGCAGCGACGTGTGGGCGAGGTCCCGGGAGACCGCCCCGGTCGCCACGGCCGCCGCGGCAAGCAGCAGCCATTCGATCGCCGTGATCACCAGGACCGGGGCCAGCGTCTCGCCCAGCACGACCTGCCATCCGCGCAACGGGTGCGTCTTGATCACGTCGAGCCGCTCGAAGAGCAGCTGCAACTGCCGGCGCATGAACATGGGCACGAAAATCAACACCCAGGCGCCGACCGGAATCGCGGCCTTCTGAACCAGTTCCATCAAGGGGAGGTAGGCGGGCTGGGAAGCCAGCCACGCCAGGGCGGCGAGGATGCCGCCGGCGATCCACAGCCAGGTGCGGGGGTAGAACCACGGCCCGGCCGCGATGAGATTGCGCCACAGGAAGGCCACCGGAGCGAGCCCGCGGGGTTGGAGAGGAAACGGCTCACGCCGCCGCCGGGCCGGGCGGCCCAGTCCCCGCCAGCGGCCGCCGCGGCGCATCGCCGAGATCCGCTCGGCGTTGCGGCGCGCCACCTCGATCGAGGCCTCCTCGAACGCGACCTCGGAGCGGATGACCCAGAAATAGTGAAGCACCAGCATCGCCAGCGCGGGCCCCAACGCCCGCCAGAAGGCGGCGCCGGCCGGTGCGAAAAAGGGATCGATCACCCAGCGAAAGGGGGCCGTCAGCCATGACACCAGCGGCACGGCCAGCACGGTCCGCAGGACATAATGGACAAAGGCTGGCAGACCGGTGATATCCGCCGCGGTCGGTTGGGGCACGGCGCGCCGCACGCCCCACCAGAGCAGGGCGACGAGTCCGGCCAAGGCCGCGCCGAAGAG
>JBJKRV010000213.1:0-2635 GCA_046704465.1 Opitutaceae bacterium
AATCGCCGCGACGTCGACGACGAACTCTTCTCCCACGCCGACCGGACCGTGCTCTGGCCGGTGCTGGCGAACGGCAACATCCCATCGGCCGACCGCGCCGCGGAGATTCTCGCGCGGACCGGCGCCGCGGGCGTCATGCTCGGCCGCCACGCGATCCGCAATCCCTGGATCTTCCGGCAGTGCCGCGAGCGCTTCGCCGGCGGACCGGGAGCGCCCGTCTTCCGGCCCACGCTGGGCGATGTGCGCCGTTACGTCGCCGACCTCTACGAGGAAACCCGGCAGCCGGACGTGCCGGAGCGGGCGCGCGTGGCCCGGATGAAAAAGTACCTGAATTTCGTGGGCCAGAGCGTCGACCCCGACGGCGCCTTCCTCCACGAGATGCGCCGCGCCCTTACCGAAGGCGAGCTGTTTGCCGTCTGCGACCGGCATCTTCCGGACGGCCCGGGCCACCTCTTCCCGCTCGAACCCTTTCCCGGCGTTGTCGCGCGGCCCAATTGCGAAACGCCGGTGGAGGCCGGCGCCGCGGAAGCCGTCAGCGCCTGAGGCGTCCACCCATTCTCCATGCCCAAGATCGACGTTAGCAAAGTCGCCGAAATCCTGCAAAAGAACCGCCTCGAGCCCGCCGTGCTGCGGCGCATCATCGAGGAGATCAACCAGGTCGTCCAACCGGATCCGGCCGAGGAGGAAAAGCCGCCGCCGTTGAAGAAACAGTGGGTGGTGCTCGTCTCCGATCCCGAGCGGCGCCTGCCGAAGGACGATTTCGTCGCCTGGATCGTGCAGATTCCGGAGTCCGAGAGCCCGGTCACGGCGGCGGACCGCATCTTCCGCGGCGCCTATGACTTCAACACGACCAAGCGGGGCCGGCTCCTGCCCGTGAAGACGGTCGGCGAGGCGATCGAAAACGTGCCGGCGAAGCACTTCAAGGAGGCGGAGCTCTGGGTCAAAACCAAGACGCCCGTCCTCGTCCTTCGCACCGACAACCAGATCCCGCGCGAGTGACCGCGCACCCGCGGCGCCGGATCAGTACTGCACGTCCCGGCAGCGCTGGTCGAGCTGGCGCGCACACAGGTCGATCTGTTTTTCGTTGAGCACGATCGAGCCGTTGCCGGTCAGCAACTCCGACAGCCAGGACGGATTCACGACCCGCAGGGCCGACGTGGCATCGGCCTCCACCGACCAGCCCGGCAGGGCGAGCACCGGCACCACCGGCAGCTTCTCGGCGGTGGTCCGCGCCAGCCACTGCTGCAGCCATTTGGCGTTGCGCAGGGCGGCATCGAGCCCGTGCTGGTCCTCGCCCCAGGGCCAGCTCAACTGCTCGCCGTCGAAAAACACCTTGTAGTCCTCGCGTCCCTCGCGGGCGCTGCCCTTGCGGCGCGTCGTCGTCTTGATGGCAAACACCCCGCCGGGACCGACCGCGACGTGATCGATGTTGAAGCGTTCCGGCCCGCTCTCGCAGGGCACGTTGTGATAGATCCGCCAGCCCGAGCCCTTCAAGGGATCGAGGAGTTCGGCCACCACGCGCTCGCCGAAATACCCGAGATACCGGTCGGCCCGTTCCCGCAACCGAAGCAGGAACCAGCGCATCGCCAGGACGAGGGCGGCCAGAAAGGCCACGCCCACCACCGCCAGCGCGGCGATCGTCCACCAGCCCTTCAGGCGCGCCACGCCTTCGAAAAGGATGAGCGCCAGGATGCACGGCACCACGGCGGCACCGAGCACCATCACGAGGTACTCCTCGTCGAGTCGGTTGATGTCCCTGAGCTGCTGCTCGCCGGCCGTCCGCAGCAGGCGCAGATCGCTGGCGAACGGGATGCGCGTGCCCCGCTTGCGACGCTCCCACCAGATGATGGCAAGGGCCGATATTCCGAACAGTGCCAGAAAGGCGCTGGGCACGAGAATCGCTTTCCAGTTCATGGGTGGATCAGAGTGAAGCGGATACGCCGTCTCTGGCGGGGGCGCCGTCGGCGTGGTCGGAGGCCGAATCTAGACGCGCCGCCCACCGCGTCGATCCCCTTGTGGTAAACGGGCCGTGAAACCAGTTGGTGAAAAAAGGCTTAAGCGCTGACGACGCGATCCGCGCCGCGGGCGCTCCCGGCGGTCACTTCCCCACCCGCATGATGTCCGCCGCGGGCCGCCCGGCCTGCAGCAGCGCCGCCATCCGCCGCATGGCCGGATCGATGTGCTGGAAGAACCGCCGATACGACGGGCACAGGTAGCTCACGCCCGGCTCGCCGTCGCCGGCGCGCACAAACCGGTGCTTGGGACAATCCCCGTGACAGGCAAACCGCACCGGACATTCGCGGCAGACCCGCGGGAGGTCGGCCTTGAGGTCGCCCAGCCGCGCCGCCGCGCCGCCGCGTCCCAGGTCCGCCAGCGGCGTCACGTGCAGATTGCCCAGCCGGTGCTCGGGGTAGACATAGTGGTCACACGCGTAGACGTCGCCGGTGTGCTCCAGCGCGAGCGCGTGACCGCAGCGCTCCTCGAAGACACAGAGACCGGAGCCGAGGCCGCACCACGCGCCCAGCGCGACATCGAAATGCTGCACGAACACCCGCCCGACATCTCGGCGCACCCAGCAGTCGAAGATCTCGCAGAGAAAATCGCCCAATCCTTGCCGTGGCGCGCATTCCGGCGC
>JBJKRV010000214.1:0-11191 GCA_046704465.1 Opitutaceae bacterium
GTTCCTGTTTGAAGACTTGCCGGACATAAATCACCGCGAACACAATCTAAACTGAGTCTCAGTTTCAACAGAATTCGCGACAAAACTTCTCCTACACCGCTTTCTATTCCCATCAGATTGGTTTTCAGTCTGTTGTGCCATCAGTGCTCGGCCGCCGAACCCTGCCGCTCTGGTGCACAACGAGCATAATGGCCTCCCGGCTGACGATTTCCTGCCGCCAGCGGCATGCGTTCGCTCAACCCGCGAATCGGCGGCTCCTATTGCTGCTGCTGCCGGCGTCTGGCCATCGCCTCTGCCGCCTGCCTCCGCAATTCGCGCCGACGATTGATGTCCGCCTCAAGGTTTCGCAGCTGCTCCGGCGTCAACGCTGTGGGGATCGGCGGCCGGTTCCCCCCGTTCACGACGCCCGCGCCGATCGGCACCGGGCCCGAACGCTCACGCTCGCCGGGAGGCAGCGCCTGTCCGGGGACCATACCGTGTGGAACGGGACGGCCGGCGACCGCCGTCGCGCTTAACGGCACGATCTTCGCCTTTTTTAGCGTCAACACGTAGGTCCGATTCTGCTGCTCGACAGTCACCGCCTCGTGCGCCGCATCGAAGGATTTGATCACGAAATCGTGCCCCGACTGATCCAGCTTCACCCACAGGCTCCGCTTCTTGGTCGTGTCGTAGATGCTGAATTGATAGACGGGGCCGTCCTTGAAGATGCCGCGCAGCTCAAGGGGATGATTCTCCTGGCTGGCCCCAGCCGCACTGTTCGGCGGCAGGAACGGCGAGGTCTCGAGCAGGCCGGTGGAACTCGCTGCCCGGGCCCGGAGCCCGGCCGCCAAGCCCAAAAGGAGCGCCGCCACCAGGCGGCCGAAATTCCGATGGCAAACGAGCCGATTCACCAGGGCCGAAGACGCCGCCGTCATCCACTCAGTGACGGCCGTTCTCCGTCCCGGCATCACCCTCTCACCTGTGGTCGCGTCGTACATGGGCGAAAACCCTCGATCCGTTCGCTCTCACTCTTGTTCCAAAAGCTCCACCTCGTAGCCGTCGGGATCGGTCACAAACGCCATCCGCCGGCCGGTGGGAAACACGCGCCGCCAATCGTCCGGCCAGATCTTGTAGCCTTTGCGCTCCAACTCATCGCACTTGGCGATGAGGTCGTCATAGCCGACCGCGGTGTGGACCAGATCCTCAGGCACGACCACCGGCTGGCCCGCCTGGTGGCAGAGCTCCAGGAGGTGATCGCTGCCCGGCAGCTGCAGGAACGCGAGCTGGTTGCCCTGCGGGGAGCGCGAATTGCGACGGATGCACTCAAAACCAAGCTCCCGGTACCAGGCGATGGTGCGTTCGAGATCGTTGACCCGAAGACGGGTGTGAAGGAAGACGGGCATGATGGTGGCGGCGCTGAGGACACTATGAACCGTTGATCCGCCGGCGACAAGTCCCGCCACCGCCTCATCTTCCGGGACTTTGCACCCGCCGCTCCCCCTCCCCTTTTGACTTGCCTTCGCCCAGACCCCTGTCGACGCTCGCCTCGCTTGTGGTTTGAGTCGTCTGCTTGGTGGATTGTCAGGTGAACGTAGGTTCAGTGGTGATTCGAAACTCGATTGTCGGGAACGGGCAGAAGATTGGGCCAAGCAGCAACACCGATATTGATGAGCACCAAACTCTACGTGGGCAATCTGCCCTTTGCCACCACGGCACAGGATCTCCAGGATCTTTTTGCCCAGGCCGGTACCGTCGCCGCAGTTGATCTGATCTTCGACAAATTCACCGGTCGCTCCCGCGGATTCGCATTCGTATCGATGGCCTCCCCCGAGGAAGCCCAGGCGGCCATCCAGAAGTTCCACGGGTATTCCGTCGAGGGGCGCAATCTGACCGTCAACGAGGCGCGGCCCAAGGAGGAGCGCGCCCCGCGTCAGTTTGACGGCGGCGAGCGCCGGGGCGGCGGCGGCGGTGGCGGATACCGCGGCGACCGCCGCGGCTCCGACCGCGGCTATCGCCGGTAGGCGGACGACCGATCCGATACCGCTTCGCGAGGCCGGGCTTCCGCCCGGCCTTTTTTCTTGGTCCGAAAAGAATGGGCTTGCATGGAAACCTAAAATACCTTGTTGGTTTCTGCAGATTCCAACCGGCCATGAATGCCAAACCCGCCACCGTCCCCACCGAGCGCATCCTGCAGACGGCCGCGGACCACCTGTTCCGGTACGGCTACAGCTCGCTGACAATGGCCACGCTCGCGCACGAACTGGGCATGAGCAAAAAGACGCTCTACGTCCACTTCCCCGGAAAAGACGCGATCGTGGGCGCCGTGATCGACGGCGTCGGTGAAGCCATCCGCAGCCGGATGGACGCGATTCTGTCGGATGCGGGCCTCACCTTCGCCCAGAAACTCACCGGCGTGATCGACGCCGTCGGCTCCAACCTCGCCAAGGCCAGCCCCGGCATGCTGCACGACCTGCAGCGCTTCGCCCCCCACCTCTACCAGAAGATCGATGACGTCCGTCAGCGCAACGTGCCGCACGTCTTTGGCGGCCTCATCCGCGCCGGCATCGCCGAGGGCAAGGTGCGGGCCGAGGTCGATCCCGACTTCGCCGTGGAGTTCTGGCTGCAGGCCATCCGCGGCCTGACGCGTCCGGAGATTCTCGAGCGCATCGGGCTCGCGCCACGCCAGGCCCTGGAACGGGCCATCCATCTCTTCTTCAGCGGCCTGCTCAGCCCCGCCGGCCACAAGGAATATGCCCGACTTCTCGCCTCCCGTGAAAAATCCATCTCTTCCTGATTCCGCTTCGCGCGCCCGCCTCGCCGCCACCATCGCCGCGGCCGGTCTGCTGCTCGCCGCCTGCTCCGGACGCTCCGGATCCGGCCCCCTCGTCGTGTCCGGCAACGTCGAAGTCACCGAAGCGCAGCTCGGTTTCAAGATCCCCGGCCGCGTCATCGCCCGACCGGTGACCGAGGGCGACCGCATCCGCACCGGTGAACTCGTGGCGCGACTCGACGATTCCGAACAGACCGAGGAACTCGCCCTCCGGAAGGCCGAGTTCACTGGCGCGGCGGCCGCGCTCGCCGAACTCGAGGCCGGATCCCGTCCCGAGGAAATCGCCGCCGCCGAGGCCACCCTGCGCAGCGCCGAGGCCGAGCGCGTGCGCGCCCGGCTCGAGTTCGCCCGCCAGCAGGAACTGCGCCGCAAGAACGCCATCGCCGACCGCGACCTCGAATCCGCCGAGGCGCAGCTCAAGGTCGCCGAGGCCCGCACCGCCGAGGCCGCCGCCCGCCTCAAACTCGTCCGCGAGGGGCCGCGCGTCGAGGACATCGAGCAGGGCCGGGCCCGTGTCGCGCAGGCCCGCGCCGCCGTCGCCCTCGCGCAGACACAGCTCGAAAACACGCGTCTGATCTCGCCCCTCAGCGGCGTCGTTCTCTCCAAGGACATCGAACCGGGGGAGTATGTCTCGCCCGGCACGCCGGTGGTGACCGTCGCCGACCTCGCCCACGTCTGGGTCCGCGCCTACGTCAACGAGACCGACCTGGGGCGCCTCCGGCACGGGGAAAAGGTCGATGTGCGCACCGACGCCTTTCCTCACAAGGTCTTCCACGGAACAATCGGCTTTATTTCCTCCGAGGCGGAATTCACGCCCAAGACCGTCCAGACGACCGAGGAACGGGTGAAGCTCGTGTTCCGCATCAAGGTCGACATCGCCAATCCCGATGACGAGCTCAAGCCCGGCCTGCCGGCCGACGTGTACATCCCCGCAACCAAGTGAATGTGCGGGTGAAGGTGAAACCGGTCCGCGGCCTTTGACCTGAATCCCGACACAGGTTTCGCCCGTCCTCTCTCACTTTCGCCTTCACTCGCACTTCTGCTTCCCATGTCCGCCATCCTCACCCAGGGCCTGCGCCGCACCTTCGACGACGTCGTCGCCGTGGCCGGCCTTGACCTCGCCATCGATGATGGGGAGATCTTTGGCTTGGTCGGCCCCGATGGCGCGGGCAAGACGACGACGATGCGCATGCTGGCCGGCATCCTGCCGCCCACGGCCGGCACCGCGCAAGTGGCCGGCTTCGACGCCGTGCGCCAACCCGAGCGCGTCAAGGAACACCTCGGCTACATGAGCCAGCGGTTCGGTCTCTACCCGGACCTCACGGTGAGCGAAAACCTGGCGTTCTATGCCGACATCTACGGTGTGCCGCGCCGCGAACTGGCCGCACGCAGCGAACGGCTCCTCGGTTTCAGCAACCTCACGCCGTTCAAGCAGCGGCTCGCCGGTCATCTTTCCGGCGGCATGAAGCAGAAGCTCGGTCTCGCCTGCGCGCTCATCCACACGCCGCGCGTGCTGCTGCTCGACGAGCCGACCAACGGCGTCGATCCCGTCTCCCGTCGCGATTTCTGGCGCATCCTTTACCAACTGGTGCGCGAAGGGGTCACCATTTTCGTCTCCACCGCCTACCTCGACGAGGCCGAGCGCTGCAACCGTCTCGCCCTGCTCCACCAGGGCCGGCTGCTCGGACTCGGCACCCCCGAGGAGGTCAAGGGCATGATGCCGGGCGCGCTGCTCGAGGTCCGCACCTCGGCGCCGCGCCGCACCGCCGCCCTGCTGCGCGAACAACTCACCGGCGCCACGGTCGGACTCTTCGGCGACCGGGTGCACGTGACTGCCGCCGACGCCGCCGGCGCCGAGGCCCGCACCCGGGAACTCGTTGCCGCCGCCGGCTTCGACGTCCTGGCCATCCGCGCCATCGAACCTTCGCTTGAGGACGTCTTCGTCGCCGTCCTCTCCTCGCCTCCGGGAACCCGATGATCGCCGCCGTCATCGTGCTCGCGCTGCTCACCGTCCTCGTCGCCGCCGACTCCGGCCGCGACGCCGGCGGCCGCCGCGACTGAACGCCCCGCCATGCGCACCGAACCCGCCCAAAACGTCGAGGCCATTGTCGAGGTGCAGAACCTCGAGCGGCATTTCGGAACGTTCAAGGCCGTGGCGGGGATCTCCTTCGCCGTGCGCCGCGGCGAGATCTTCGGCTTCCTCGGGCCCAACGGCGCCGGCAAGTCCACCACCATCCGCATGCTCTGCGGCCTCCTGACCCCGACCGCCGGATCCGGGCGCGTCGCCGGCTTCGACATCGTGCGCGAGACCGAGCGGATCAAGACGCACATCGGCTACATGAGCCAGCGGTTCTCGCTCTATGACGAGCTCACGGTCGAGGAGAACATCGATTTCTACAGCGGCATCTACCGCCTGCCGCGCGCGCGGAAGCCGGAACGCAAGGCCTGGGTGCTCGAGATGGCGGGCCTGAAGGACCACCGCCGGGCGCGCACCGCCGATCTGCCCGGGGGGTGGAAGCAGCGGCTGGCGCTCGGCTGCGCCGTCCTCCACGAGCCGCCGATCCTGTTCCTCGACGAGCCCACCTCGGGGGTCGATCCCACGAGCCGGCGGCAGTTCTGGGACCTGATCTACTCCCTTTCCGAGCACGGCGTCACCACCTTCGTGACGACCCACTACATGGAGGAATCCGAATACTGCGACCGGCTCGGCATCATCTACCGCGGCCTGCTGATCGCCCAGGGCACGCCGCGCGAACTGAAGACGCGCCACATGCCGGAGGCCGTGCTCGAAATCGACTGCGCCCGGCCCAACGAGGCGATGGGCGTCATCGAGCGGCTGCCCGAGGTGAAGGAGACGGCGCTGTTCGGCAAGGGCCTGCACGCGGTCGCACCCGACGCCGGGGCGGCCGACCGCGCCATCCGCGCGGCCCTGGCCGCGGCCGGGTTCCGCCTGGAACGGCTCGAGCGCGTGACCCCCACCCTCGAGGACGTGTTCGTTTCGCTCATCGAGACCCACGACCGCGCCGAAGCCGCCGCGACGGAGGTCCGCCCATGAACCTGCGACGCCTTTGGGCCGTGGCCCGCAAGGAAACCCTGCACATCCGGCGCGACCCGCGCAGCCTGATCCTGGCCATCGGCATCCCGATGCTGATGCTTTTGATGTTCGGCTACGCGCTGACGCTGGACGTCGATCAGGTGCCCGTCGTCGTCTGGGATCAGAGCGGGACGCCGGCCAGCCGGTCCTACCTCGCCGGGTTCTTCGGCTCGCGCTACTTCCACTTTGCCGGGCCGGTCCCGAACTACCGGGCGCTCGACCGCGCGATTGACCGGCGCGATGCCGATCTCGCGCTGGTGATTCCGCCGGACTTCTCGCGCCTGATCGAGGCGGGCCGGTCGGCGCCGGTGCAGGCCATCATCGACGGCTCCGACTCCAACACCGCCGCCATCGTGCTCGGGTACGCGCAGGCCGTGACCGCGGCCTACAACCAGCGGATCGCCCTCGACCAGATCCGCCGCCTGGCCGGGCCGCCGCCGCCCGCGCCGCTCGACCTGCGGCCGCGGGTGTGGTTCAACGCCGACCTCAAGTCGCGAAACTTCATCGTGCCCGGGCTCATCGCCGTGATCATGGGCCTGATCGCGGCGCTGCTGACCTCGCTCACCATCGCGCGGGAGTGGGAGCGCGGCACGATGGAGCAGCTCATCTCCACGCCGGTGAAGGCACCCGAGATCATCCTCGGCAAGCTCGTGCCCTACTTCGCCATCGGCATGCTCGACGTGCTGATCGCCGTGCTCATGGCGGTCTACCTGTTCAGCGTGCCGCTGATCGGCAGCGTGACCCTGCTCTTCGCCATGGCCGCCCTGTTCATCGTCGGCACCCTCTCGCAGGGCATCCTGATCAGCACGCTCGCCCGCCAGCAGCTCCTGGCCAGCCAGATCGCGATGGTGTCGACGTTCCTGCCCGCCTTCCTCCTCTCGGGCTTCATGTTCGCGATCCCGAACATGCCCCGGGTCGTGCAGGTCATCACCTACATCGTCCCGGCGCGCTATTTCGTCTCGCTGGTCAAGGGCATCTACCAGCGCGGCGTCGGCCTCGGGACCCTGTGGCCCGACGCCCTCTTCCTGTTCATCTTCTCCGCGGCCGTGGCGGCGGCCGCCATCCTCAAGTTCCGGAAGCGGCTCGACTGACCATGTTCGAACGGATCTTCACCATCCTGCTCAAGGAGTTCCGCTCCGTCTTCCGCGATCCGCGCATGCGCATGGTGATCTTCGGCGTGCCCGTCATCCAGACGCTCATCTTCGGCTACGCCGTCACCATGGATGTGCGGCACGT
The DNA here is from genome assembly GCA_046704465.1 of Opitutaceae bacterium. Taxonomy (GTDB): domain Bacteria; phylum Verrucomicrobiota; class Verrucomicrobiia; order Opitutales; family Opitutaceae; genus Fen-1467. The sequence goes on from JBJKRV010000214.1 coordinate 7,140, forward strand.
GCGCCTCGTCGTCGTCGATCGCGACCAGACGCCCGCCAGCCGCGCCCTGATCGCCCGCTTCGACGGCTCCGACTACTTCGACGTGGTGGAGTGGACCAACGACACGCGGCGCGCCCGCGCCATGATCGACTCCGCCGCCGCCAGCGCCATTCTTCAGATTGACGCCGGCTTCGAGAACAACCTGCGCGCCGGCCGGGTCACACCCGTGCAGCTGATCGTCGACGGCGCCGACTCCAACACCGCGCGCTTCGTGCTCAATTACAGCACCGCGATCGCCTCGGCGTTCAACCGGCAGGTCCAGATCAGCCAGGCGCTCCGCCGCACCGGCCGGATCATTGCCACCGGCGCGGTGGACCTGCGGACGCGCACCTGGTTCAACGAGGAGCTGGAGAGCCGCAATTACTTCGTCCCCGGCGTCATGGCCCTGCTCGTGATGTTGATCACCCTCATGCTCACCAGCATGGCCATCGTGCGGGAGATGGAGGTCGGGACGATCGAGCAGATCATGGTGACGCCCATCCGGCCGGTGGAATTCATCCTCGGCAAGACCGCGCCGTTCGTCGTCATCGGCTTCGGCGACGTCGCGCTGATCACCCTCGTCGGCGTCTTCTGGTTCGACATCCCCATCCGCGGCAGCTTCGCCCTCCTGCTGCTCAGCACGGCGTTCTACCTGCTCAGCACCCTCGGCATCGGCCTGTTCATCTCCACCGTGAGTTCGACGCAGCAGCAGGCGATGATGACGACGTTCTTCTTCTTCTTCCCCGCGATGCTGCTGTCGGGCTTCGTCTATCCGATCGCCAACATGCCCCAGGTCATCCAGTGGCTCACGCTCCTCAACCCGCTGCGCCACTTCCTGGTCATCATCCGCGGCGTCTTCCTCAAGGGCATCGGCCTCGACGTGCTCTGGCCGCAACTGACTGCGCTGCTGGTCATCGGCCTCGCCGTGATGACCTTTGCCGTCAAGCGCTTCCACAAGACCCTCTAGCTTATCGCGGCCCGCAGGCCGTCAATTCCCTCCTGTCATGAAACCGATTCTCCCTTCGCGCGCGCTGTCCCTCCTGCTGCTGCTCACCCTCGCCCGCGGCCCGCTCGCGGCCGCCGACGCCACGCCGGCGACCCCGCCTCCGGATGCCTCCGGGGCCCTAACCCTCGCCGACTGCATCCATCTGGCCGCGCAGGATCATCCCCTGCTCACGGCCGCCTCGGCCGGCGTGTCGGCAGCTTCCGCCGCGGTGGGCGAGGCGCGCGCGCCGTTCTGGCCGCAAGTCAACCTGAGTGCCGGCTATCACCGCTGGCAGCAGCGCGCCTTCCTCCCCTCCGGGCTCACGCTCCCGGGCCCCGCCGTGCCCGAACTCATCGGTCGCCTCGACGACTGGACCGGCGGCCTGTCGTCGGTCGTGACGCTCTACGACTTCGGCGAGCGCCGCGCCGTCCTCGATGCCGCGCGGGCCCGCCTGGGCAGCGCCCAGGCCGATGCGGCCGCCACCCGCGCGGACGTCCGGCTCTCGGTTGAGTCGGCGTTCTATGCGCTGGCCGAGGCCGAGGATCTCCGCCGCGTGGCCGAGCGCAACCTCGCCCGCACCGAGAGCCATCTCGCCCTGGCCCAGGCCCGGCGCGACGCCGGCGCCGTGCCGGAGGCGGACGTCCTCCGCGCCCGGGCCGAGATGGCCGACGCCCGCCTTCAGGTGATCAGCGCCCGGAGTCGCGTCCGCACGGCCGCGGGCGCGCTCAACACCGCGATGGGTCGCCCGGCCGAGACTCCGATCGCCATCCGGCCGCCCGTTCCCTCGGCCCCCCCGCCCGCCGCCGACATCGAGGCGGACATCCGCCGCGCCATCGCCGACCGGCCGGAGCTGAGGTCCGACAAGCTGCGTCTCGAAGCCGCCCATGCCAATGTCGAAGCCGCCCGCGCCTCCCGCGCCCCCAAGATTCTCGCCGACGGCTCGTTCGGCTGGAATGACACCGATTTCCTGCCCCAGACGCGCGTCTGGCAGGTGGGCGTGTCCGTCGACCTGCCGGTGTTCGACGCCGGCAGCCGCACCCACCGCATCGACCGCAACCGGGCCGACGTCGCGCGCGAACAGGCGCTCTACGACAGCAGCGTCCTCCAGGTCCGGCAGCAAATCTGGGCCGCGGCTTCCGAACTCCAGCGCGCCTGGGATTCCATCGCCGCCAACGAGGCCAGCGTGCGCGCCAGCGCGGAAAGCCTCCGCGTGGTGCGCGAACGCTACCAGACCGGCGCGGCGGTCATCACCGACCTGCTCGACACCGAGACCTCGCTGGCCCGCGCCGAGGCCTCCCTCGCCGAGGCCCGCTGGACCTACCTGGCGGACCGCGCCGCCTATCGTCGCGCGATCGGCGCCACGCCATGATGGTCGGCGGCACCCGCGCCCCCTCGGGAGCCACCGGTCCGCTTCCGCTTGCCCTGACCCGACGCGGACCCGAATACTGACCGGCGATGCCGCTGCTGGCCACCCGCTTCAATTCCGCGCTGCCCTGGTGGGCGTGGATCGGCTTCTTCGCCTTCGTCGCGATCATGCTGGCGCTGGATCTCGGCGTGTTCCAGCGCGACTCCCACGAGGTGAAGTTGAAGGAGGCGCTCGTGTGGTGCGCGGTCTGGGTCGGCCTGGCGCTCGCGTTCAATGCCCTGGTGTATCACTGGCGCGGCGCCGAAGCCGGCAATCAGTTTCTCGCCGCCTACCTCGTCGAGGTGAGCCTGAGCGCCGACAACGTCTTCCTCTTCCTCGTGATCTTCGCGTATTTCCAGGTGGCTCCCCGCTGGCAGCACCGCGTGCTGTTCTGGGGCATCATCGGGGCCGTGATCATGCGATCGGTCTTCATCCTCGCGGGCGTGTCCGTGATCCGCCACTTCCATTGGGTCCTGTACGTCTTCGGCGCCTTCATCGTGTACACGGGGGTGAAGATGATGCTGGCGCGAAACGCCGCCGCCCAGGTGCGGCCCGATCGCAATCTCGCAGTGCGGCTCGTCCGGAATTTCTTCCCGGTGGCGACCGGTTCGGACGACGGGCGCTTCTTCGTGCGCGACGGGGGCCGGTGGGCGGTGACGACGCTGTTCGTCGTTCTCCTGGTGGTGGAGACAACCGACGTCGCCTTTGCGCTCGATTCCATCCCCGCCGTCCTGGCGATCACGAAGAGCGGCTTCGTGGCCCTGACCTCCAACATCTTCGCGATTGTCGGCCTGCGCTCGCTCTACTTCGCCATCCGCGGCGTCATGCAGCTCTTCCGTTTCCTCAAGGTCGGGCTCGCGGTCATGCTCGTGTTCATCGGCGCCAAGATGTTGCTCGAGCCGTGGCTGCGGATCCCGACCCTGGTCGCGCTCGGCGTCATCGGCGCCGTGCTCGCCGCCTCGGTGCTGGCCAGCGCCCTGATTCCGAAGAAGCGCGAGCCGTGAGGAGAAGCTCTTCGCGCTCCCACGCTCAGAGCCCCAGCAGGCTCCCGTGGGTCTTGCACCAGTGCTCCGCGTCGCGCCACCCCGGACACACGTCCGCGACCCGGCGCCAGAAACGGGCGGAATGGTTCATCTCCCGGCGGTGCATCAGCTCGTGGTAGATGATGTAATCGCGCACGGACTCCGGCGCCTGCACCAGGCGCCAGTTCAGGGAGATGGCTCCGGCCGCCGAGCACGAACCCCAGCGCGAGCGTTGATTGCGGATCAGCACCCGCTTGATGCCGACGCCGACCGCGGCCGCCAGCTCCCAGGTGCGGGCGGGCAGTTCGATTCGCGCCCGCCGGGCGAACTGCGCCTCGAGGGCCGGCCGCAGATCGCCGTCCAGCCGCGACACCCGAAATGCATCGGCGCCCACGCAAACCATCGGCCGGTCCGCGCCCGCCGCGACGCGAATCGGCGCCGGTTCGCCGCGCCACAGCACGGCGGTCCCGACCGGCCAGTGTTTGGGCGCCCGCGGCCGGGCGCGCTGCCGCTCGCGGGCCCGCTCCAGCCAGCGCCGGTTCCGATCCAGGAACGCCCCCGCCACGCGCTCCGACCCCCGCCGCGGAATCGTGATGACCGCCGCCCCGTCCCGCCGCAGGGT
>JBJKRV010000215.1:0-2828 GCA_046704465.1 Opitutaceae bacterium
GCAGCGTGCGCAGCGCGTCCGTGGCAAACTCCGCCTGGCGTTCGTGGAAAATCCCGTGCCGGAGGGCCGGCGCCAGGACGGCCGGGGCCACCAGGCGCGGGCTCAGTTCCTGGTGGCAACAGGGCGCGACCACGATCAGGGCCGCGTGCGCCTCGATCCCGCGGGCGATGGCGTCATCGGTCGCGGTATCGCAGGCATGCAGGGCGATGAGGACATCCAGCCCGGCCACCGGCGCATCGGCGATCGTTCCGGCGGTGAACTCGAGGCCGGCGCAGCCGCAATCCTGCGCCGTCCGGTTGCAGAGGGCGACCAGATCCGGGCGCCGCTCGATGCCGCGGACGCGGGCGGGCCGGCCGATCGCCTCCTGGAAATGCTGCCAGAGGGCGAAGGTGAGGTAGCCCTTGCCGCAGCCCATGTCGACCGCCTCGACGGGACGGTCGGACGGCAGCGGAGCCGCCTGGATCAGCGGCGCGAGCAACTCCACGAAGCGGCCGATCTGCCGGAACTTGTCGGCCATGCCCTCGCGCACGGCGCCGGCGGCGGTGGTCACTCCGAGCCGGCACAGCCAGCGATGCGAGGGCGCGATCGGGCGGGCCTTGGCGCGGTCGTGGTCGAGCACCGGAGCGGCCGTCGGGGCGTGGGGCATAAGTTTGAGCCGGGGACGGCCCTCGACGGAAAACTCGAGTTGCGCGTCCTGCGCGACCGTGAACAGGTGGGCGCTGCCGAAATCGCCGCCGACCAGGGGTGCCAGCGCAGCCAGGGCCTCGGCCGGCGGATGGTTCTTGGTGACGTCGCGCGTGGCGTGGCGCCAGACGAAGGAGAGGCGGGGGCCGGCGCGCAGCCGGACCGGGCGCACGTGGAGCGAGCGCAGCGAGGCGTCGGTGCCGCGGTGGCGCGACAGCGTGAGCTTAACGAACGCGCCGTCGGCGACGCTGGCGGCGAGGAGCTTCAGGAAGGTCGCTTTGGGATCATCCATGGCGGCAAGGACAGGATTCAGGGCAGCGACATCGGCGCGACATAGAAATCCACCGGCGTGCGGTTCCACCAGCGGCCGGTCTCCGCCCGCACGGCCGGCGTGGTGAACGTGTAGTCGTAGAGAACCGCGCGGATTTCTGCCGGCGGTTCCTTGGGGAACGGGTTGGAGGCGAACAGCGACAGGACGGCGGGCGAGCCCTGGAGAAGGCGTACGCACAGGGCGGAGACCCACGGGTCGCGTTGCGGATAGTCCAGCGCCGCAAACCACAGCTGCCAGTCGAGGCGCGGCTGATAGGGGGCGACAAAACCGGGGCGCCGCCGGGGGTTGCCGGGCTTCGCCACAAACCCGTAGGACTTCCAGTGGACGCCATCGTCGCTGCCTTGGATGACGATCCCGGGCCGCTCGGTGGTCATGACCGCGAACAATCCGTAGGTGTTGAAGCTGCGCAGCGGCGCCACCAGGTCGAGGGGGGCTTCGACCCAGTTGGGCCAGAACTGGCGCTGCAACAGGGCCGACACCGTCAGCATGCCAGTGACGGCGAAGCTGAACGCCGCTCCGACGATCAACAACCGCCGGGGACACCACCGGGCGCCCGGGGCCGCAGCGGCGGCGGCCGCCGGCCGACGCCGCCGGAATCTCGCCGCCAGGTTCGACCAGAAGGCGTCATCGATGAAGAGGAGGCAGAGCGAGACGGTGAGCAGGTTGAAGAAGGTGTAGTTGCCGGTGAGGGCGATCAGGGCCTGCAGGAGCACCAGCAGGGCGACGCCGACGTGCCGGAGCCGCCGCGGCATGAGGAGCATCAGCGGGGCGCCAAGCTCGATGAAGAACATGATGCCGCAGGCCAGCCGCAGCAGCGCATGCGGCAGGAGATTGGCGTACCAGGCGACCCAGGTGGGCAGCGGTTGGGTCTGGAAGTGGTAATACAGGGCCGTGAGATGGCGCCAGTTCGGATCCCCGCTCAGCAGCTTCACCGCGCCGGACAGCATCATCAGGCGGATCAGCAGCCACCACAGGAGCCAGCGGGCGAGACGCGGCGGATCCCGCCGGACGCGCCAGGTGCGAAACATCCACGGGGCGAGAAGAACAGAGAGCAGCGTGGCTTCCAGCAGGAGGATATCCCACTGGTAGTCGAGGAACACCTGGCCGGCGGCGGAAAGCGACAGGTACGCCACCCACAACAGGAAGAGACACAAGGGCGGAGCGAGTCCCGCGAACAGCGCAATCGACAGGACGACCCCGGCGGCGCAAAGCACGGATAGAAACCATCCGCCGCCGAAGAGCCAGCAGAGCGACGGCAGGTCCCAGAGGCGGGCGGCGCCGTAGTGCGCCCGCACGGCATCGAGATACGGCGTGGCGGGCAGGATGCCGTGGGGTCCGACCAGGCCGGGGAGCTGGATCCAGAAGGAGGCGAAGGCAATGAGATTGACGAGGCCCAGAAGGCGCAGGAAGAGCCACGAGCTGGTGCCAAAGGTGGGCTTCATCACGGTTCGCCCCCAAAACAACCGCGTGAGCGCCGAAAGCAGCGGGCGGTGGCTGGCGACCGCGCGGTAGACGGATTCGGCGCCCCAGGCGAAGCCGGGCAGACTCCGGTAGGCCGCGAGCAGCCAGGAGCGGCGGCCGGCGAGCGCCCGCGACCGCAACGCCGCTTCGGCGCCGGCATACACCGTTCCGTCCGTGTCGATCAACTGGACCGCCTGGTCATAGTCGGCGGCCGGGATTTCGGGGAACTGCGGGCCGGCCGCCTGCGAGGCGGCGACGTCGAGGTGGGGTCCGGCCGCGGCCTGCCAGCGTTCGACCCAGAGGCGGCAGAAACCGCAGGTTCCGTCGTAGAGCAGCAGGGGGCGCTCCGTCG
>JBJKRV010000216.1:0-16023 GCA_046704465.1 Opitutaceae bacterium
AGCCCGCCTGGCGCGCCCCGGGGCGGGCGGACTCAAGGCGCCAGCTCAGGCGCGGCGCGACCTCGTCGATTCCCTGTGGATGGACCAGGTACTCGCAGCGCAGATGGGAGATGCTCAGACCCGCCGAGGGCATGGTGGCGAAGTAAGCGGTGGGAAGTCGCCGGGGAGCCGGCGGTTGAAATGAAGAGGAGAACCTCGGCGACGGAATGACGCCGAGCCTTCGCAGGCAGGCGCATCGCCGCGGGAGGATGGAACGGTGGCTCGCATGGGAGTTTTCCATTGATTTCCGTCAGGCCGCCACCGCCGCCGCGGCGCGCTCCGTCTCGATCTGCTCCAGCGATTTGCCGGAGGTGTCCGGCATGAAGACGAATCCGACCACGCCGCTGATGACCAGGAACAGGGTCAGCAAGGCGGCGACCGCCCCGATGCCGGCGCTGGCCAGCACGGGCACGAAGAAGCTCCAGATGCCGAGGACCACCCGGGCGGTGCCAAACGTGAAGCCCTGGGCCGTGCCGCGCAGGATGGTGGGAAACAGTTCCTGGCTGAAGACCTTGTAGAAGGCCTCGCCGGCGAGTGCGGCGCCGGCGGCGAAGCCCACGATGTTGGCGAAGATCACCGGGATGTTGAACGGGAGCACGAGGAACATCCCGTAGGCGCAGATCTGCATCACCGCGCCGATTCCCCAGAGCACCTTGCGGGTCCTCATGCTGCGGTCGGAGTACCGCATGAACACGACCACGGTGACCACCAGCATGATGAGGAACGCGGCGCTGGGCAGGGCGACGCTGATGGCCTGGCTGCCGGCGTCGAGTTTGCGGATGATGTACGGGTTGAAGATGCCCGCCGTGCCCGCGGCCAGGTTCCAGAACAGGTAGATGGTCGCCGTCCAGACGAGCGCCCGAAGGTGCGCGCCCGAAAACAAGGTCCGCACCTGCTGCCGGGCGGCCCGCGGCGCCTTGGCCGCCTCCTTCCAGCGCGCCGACTCGGTGAGTCCCCGGCGCAGGGCCCAGGTCACGATCGCGACGACGAACAGGTGCAGGAAGACGATGCGGATGCCCAGCAGGCCGAGCGGCGCCAGCCCGAACGCCAGCCACAACACGATCACCGGCCCGAGACACCAGGCCACCTGCGTCAGCCCGAGCAGCTTGCCGCGCGCCTTCGCCGGGGCAAACTCCCCCACCAGCGCCAGCGAGGTGGGAACATCGGCGCCGACCGCCACGCCGACCACAAAGGTCCCGACGAACAGCATCGCCGGATTCACCGCCAGCGCGATGGCCAGGATGCCCGCGGCGTAGACGATCAGGTCGTATTGATAGATGCGTTTGCGTCCCAGCTTGTCGCCCAGCCATCCGCCGCCCAGCGCCCCGACGGCGCAGCCGATGGCGTTCGGTCCGATCGCCGCGAGCGCCCCCACCGCCACGTTGCTCAGGTGGAGGTACGACTGAAACAACGCGAGGCCCGCGCCGAGCGCGACAATCGACCCCGCATCCAGATAGGACGCCATCCCGGCCAGCGCGGACCATTTCCAATGCTGGCGGCTGACGGATGTGTCGTCGCCGGCGGCGGCGTTCGACCCGGACACGGAAGAATGGGCGGCTTGGTTCATCAGCGATGCAGAAGTTCGGTCCTCGGGAACGAGGCGTCCGTGGAAGGGGCGCGGAAATTCCGAAGACCCGTCCCGCGCGAATCCGCGATCTGCGATGTCCGGTTGACCGATTTCACGAATCCCTCCTTCAGCTTAGGCCAACCGCCGGTTCTTAGCCGTGACAACGGATTTGCCCAGAATCCGGCACAGTTGTTCGGCCTCATCGACCAGTCCCGTCATCGTTGGGGCCGGCAGAAGCTCCGATTTGACTATGAATTTCAGCCAGCCTCGGCTTTCGCGCAGCTCCTTGAGGGCGATGCTCAACTTGTGGACGAAGTCGTCGCGACTTTCGGCAGCGCCGCTCTCGTCGTAATTTGGCGCCGCAGCGGTACCACAACGCACCAGTTGGCCGGCTACATGCCGACCGAGACGGCTGTCCGGCAGCGCATCGACCGTCTTCCCGATGCGGGTGGCAAAATTCCAGAGGCGGTCTGAAAGTTCTTCCTGGTTCATGGCCGCATCTTGAAATCGGCCACCGAGAAATCGACAATCGTCAATTTCTCCGTTTTCGATCACGGCCACAGAGGCGACTTGCCGATTGCAGAGTTGCGGTGTCCGATTGACCGATTTCACGATTCCCTCCTAACGCAGCGGCAGCCACACCGTCATCTCGGTGTTGCCGCGGTTGTCCCAGGCGAAATACGGGATCAACGACAGGTGGATCGGGCGCGGCGCCGCCAGGTCCACGGGGCGGTAGAGCGGCCCCGAGGTCCCGTCGTGACGCCGGAGATCCAGGGCCGGCCCGCTCAGCGCCACCAGGTGCGCCCCCGCAATCGTCATCGGTCGCGGTGTGAAGCTCTCCTGCGCCCGATCGGCGGACAGCGCGACATTCTCGATGCTGACGCCCGGCGGCAGATCGTTCGACTCGAGGCAATAGACGATCGGCCCGTCTTTCACCGCCACCTGGTTGAGCGTGTCCTCCACCAGCGGATTTGCCTCCATCAGCACGGGGTGGAACCGGATGTCCAGGTCGATGACGTCGCCCGCCTTCCAGGTGCGCGTGACCTCAAAGTAGCTGCCCGGCGCCGGGGTCCCCGCCGCCAGCGCCCCGTTGATGCGAACGGACGTCGCGCCCGGATCCGACCAGCCGGGGATGCGGAGCTTGATCGTGATCGGGTGGTCGGGCGCCTGGTCGACGATGATCTTCACCGCCCCGTTCCACGGGTAGTCGGTCTCCTGGCGGAGCCTGATCCGGCCGCCGCCGTCGATCCATTTCGTGTCCAGCGTGCTGCCGCCGTATAGATTCACCCACAGGGTGTCGGGCGACAGCGTGTAAATGTAGTCCTGCGCCTCGGCGATGGTGCGGACCAGGTTCGGCGGGCAGCAGAAGCTCTGCGGAATGTTCGGCTGGCGGTCGCGCCACCAGCGCAGCGGCCACTTGAAGGCATGCAGCTTCCGGAGCGGGTTGGAGTAAAAATACTTGTCGCCGCGGAGATTGATGCCGGCCAGCACGCCGTTGTAGAGGGAGCGCTCGAAGAGGTCGGCGTAGCGGGCGTTGCCGGTCAGGAGGAACATCCGCCAGGTCCACAGGCAGTAGCCCACCGTGGCGCAGCCTTCGTTGTAGGCGGTCAGGTTGGGCAGCTGGTAGTCGCGTCCATACGCCTGGTGGACGAGCTGGATCGCGGCGTTGTCCCAGGAGCCGTCGGGCGAGGCGCCGTCGTACAGCGCGCCCGTCTGCCCGGTGATGTACAGCTTCTTGTCGTAGACGTCGCGCGCGATCACTTTCAAGGTGTGGAATCGCGCCGGATCGCCGGTTTCGGCCACGAGGTCGGCCACGCCCGCGTAAAGGTAATTGGCGCGGGTGGCGTGCCCGACGGCCTCCGTCATCTGGGTGAACGGCACCCGGTCCTGATTCTGGTCGGTGCCATCCTTCACATGGTCGCGCAGCCGAATCAGCTGGTGCGCCAGGTCGAGGTACTTCACGTCGCCGGTAGTGCGGTAGAGGGTGATGAGGCCCATGTAGTGCGACGGGCAGATTCCGACCCGGGCCTCGCCCGGCGTCGCGTGCTGGTAGAACCGGTCCAGGAAATCGGCCGCCTTGCGCGCCACGTGGAGCAGCGAGGTCTGCCCGGTGGCGCGGTAGTAGATGCAGGCCGCCGTCATCAGGTGTCCGAGATTGTAGGCCTCGAAATGTCCGGCATCGGAGAACGGCGCGATGCGCTTGCCGTCCTGCCTGCCCTCCAGCGTCGCCTGCGTGAACAGGTATCCGTCCGGACGCTGCGCCTTGGCGACGATCGGGACGATCCGCTCCAGCAGGTCCAGGAGCTTCGGATCGTGGTCAATGGCGTAGACCTGGGAGGCCGCCTCGAACCATTTGAAGAAGTCGCCGTCGCTGAAGGACGGACCGTGATGGCGACCGTCGAGCGGCAGCCCGCCGAACGTCTCTTTGTAGCCGGCGGCCGCGAGAAAGTTGGTCCAGTCGCCCTCCTCGTTCTCGTGCTGAAACAGATTCCACATGTAGGGAATCATCGAAGTGCGGCAGACTTCGAAGCGGCCGCCCCACAGGCCGCCGTCCCAGTGGGCGTCGCCCAGGTTCGGCATGTACATCCGGGCGTGGGGCGAATGGGTCGTGTCGACCAGCCCGAGTTCACCGCCGAACAGCGGCCGGCCGGCTGCGAGCGCAGCCGCCAGCACGCCGAGGAAAAGACAAATCTTTGCGTGCTTCATGATCGTGAGTGGTTCGATGGCACGGCCGGGGTCGCCAGCAACTGGCTGACGGCCTGCCGCCAGCCGGCGTGGAGCCCTCGCGCCATGGCCGGCGGCATGGTCGGCCGATATACCATGTCCCGATACGGCAGGGCTGTCACATCCTTGAGAGAAGAACAGACGCCCAGGCCCAGCAGGCCGGCCAGGGCGACGCCGAGGGCCGAGCCGTCGGCCACCGGGCTGACGCGCAGCTCCACTTCCGCCAGGTCGGCCGTGAACTGCATGAGCAACCGGTTGGCCGTCGGGCCGCCGTCGGCGGCGAGGCCGCGCAACGGAAGACCGGCTTCGCCGCGCATCGCTTCGAGCGCGTCGCAGAGCTGGTAGGCCATCGATTCGAGCGCGGCGCGGATCACGTGCCGGCGGTCGCTGTGTGCGCTCAGCCCGGTGATCGCCGCCCGGACGTCGGGCCGCCAGTGGGGCAGTCCGAGTCCGGAGAATGCCGGGATCAGGTGGACCCCCTGACAATCCGGGACCGAGGCGGCCAGGCGTTCGACTTCGGCGAGGTCCGCGATCAGGCCGAGTTGGTCGCGCAGCCACGCGAGCGTGGCCGCGGAGCTGATGATGATGCCTTCGAAGGCATACGTGGCTTCGTTGCCCAGCTTCCAGGCCAGTGCCGTGACGATGCCCCGTCCCGACGGCCGGGGCTTGGTTCCGATGTTCAGCAGCACGGAGGAGCCGGTGCCGAACGTCACCTTCGCCATGCCGGGTTCAAACGCCCGCTGGGCAAAAAGCGTAGCCTGGGAATCTCCCATGACGCCGCAGATCGGCAGCGGCCGCGGAAATGCTCCCTCCGCCGTGGTCTCGCCAAATCGCGCGGTGCAATCCCGGACTTCCGGCAACGCCGCCCGCGGCACTTCCCACCAGGCGCACAGTTCGTCGTCCCAGCCCAGTCGGTTGATGTCGAACAGCAGCGTCCGGCTGGCGTTGGTGGCGTCGGTGGCAAACACGGCGCCGCGGGTGAGGCGGTAGATCAGGTAGGCGTCGATCGTCCCGATGAGGGCCTCGCCCCGCTCCACGCGCCGCCGGACGTCCGGTTCGTGGCGCACGAGCCATTGCAGTTTCGACCCCGAGAAATAGGCGTCGAGGCGCAGACCGGTTCGCGCGTGGATCTCCGGTCCGCGACCGGCCCGTTCCTGCTCGGCGCAGAGGGCGTCGCCGCGCCGGCACTGCCACACGATCGCCGGGCGCAGGGGCCGGCCGGTGCCCCGCTCGAACACCACGATCGTCTCGCGCTGGTTGGTGATCGCCAGCCCGGCCACGTCCTTCGCGCGGTCCGCCTGTCGCCGCATCAGGTCCCGGAGAACGGCCAGGGTGTTTTGCCAGAGCTCCTCGGCATCGTGCTCGACCCAGCCGGGCCGCGGATAGTGCTGTTCGTGGCCGCGCGCCTCCTGGTCCAGCAATTGCCCGTCCCCGGCGAAGAGCAGCGCCTTCGTGGCCGAGGTGCTCTGGTCAAGCGCGAGAATCAGGGACATGAGGGAAAGTGGACAAGCGGACGACGGGCGGGCGTCAGCGATCAGCCGGCGAGATTGCGGACCGGTTGTGCCAGGCCCTCCTTGGTGAGGCCGTAGTGGCGGAAGATGTCCGCCTGGCTTCCGGTCACCGTGGGCTCGTCCGGCAGGGCGACGATCCGGAACCGGCAGGAGGCGCCCGCCTGCGCCAGCACGGCGGCACACGCCTCACCCAGTCCGCCACAAACGAGGTGCTCCTCCGCGGTGAGCACCACCCGGCATTCCCGCGCCGCCTTCAGCACCGTCTCGGTGTCGAGCGGCTTGACCGTGGGCAGGCTGACCACGCGGCACGACAATCCGTCGTGCTCCGCGAGGTGGGCCGCCGCGAGCAGGGCGTGGATGACGGTCTCCCCCGTGGCCAGAATTGCGGCGTCCGTCCCCGCACGGAGCTCCCGGGCCCGCCCGATCGCGAATCCAATGTCCGCGCCTGGCAGGTCGTACAGGGGCGCCTTGCCCAAGCGCAGGTAGACGGGCCGGCGCAGCGCCGCCGCCGCCCGGACCGCGGCGGTCGTCTCGAAGTTGTCCGCTGGCGCGAGGATCGTGACATTGTTCACCGCGCGCAGCGCCGCGAGATCGTGCAGGGAGTGATGCGTGGTGCCAAGCGCGCCATAGCTCACCCCCGCGCTGATGCCCACCAGCACGACCGGGTGGTCGGCGTAGGCCACGTCGTTCTTGATCTGCTCGAAGGAACGCGCCGTGAGAAAACAGGCCGGCGACACGGCGAACACGGTCTTGCCGGCCGCGGCGAGGCCGGCGGCGATCCCGACCAGGTTCTGCTCGGCAATGCCCACCTCCACCAGCTGCGCGGGCAGCGCCTTCCCGAACGGCGCCAGCTTGCCCGAACCGCGCGAGTCGCTGGTGACCACGATCACGTTGCGATCGCTCCGCGCCAGCTCGAGCAGCGTTCCCGCGAACACCTCGAGATTCGGCCGGCCCAGCTTCAGGCCGAGTCGGTCCGCCGTCCGCGCGGCGGCGGGGCTGATCATCGAGGGGGCCGGCGCGCTCATGGTTTCTCCTCCCCCAGCCCGGTCAGCGCCGCGTCGATTTCGGCCAGCGCGCGGGCATATTCCTCGTCGTTGGGCACGCCGTGATGCCAGCGGACATTGTCCTCCATGAAGCTCACCCCGCGGCCCTTCACGGTCCGGGCGATCACCACCCCCGGCCGATCGGCGGCCACCGGTTGCTGCAGCGCCGCGGTCAGGGCCGCCAGGTCGTGGCCGTCGACGTGGCGCACCGCCCAACCGAAGGCCGCGAACTTCTCGTCCAGCGGCTCGTGGTTCATCACGTCACGCGTCCGGCCGGTGATCTGAAGGGTGTTGCAGTCCACGATCGCGGTCAGGTTGGCCAGGCGATAATGGGCCCCGGCCATGACGGCCTCCCAGTTCGATCCCTCCGCCAGCTCGCCGTCCCCGAGCAGGGTGAACACGCGAAAGTCGGCCCCGTCCAGACGGGCGCCGAGCGCGAGGCCCACGCTGAACGACAGGCCGTGCCCCAGGGCGCCGGTGTTGTGCTCGATACCGGGAACGTGACGGGTCGGATGACCGACGAACGGCGACTGGTAGCGGCAGAGCGTCAACAGCTCGGCCGCGGGGAAGAATCCGCAGTCGGCCAGCACCACGTAGAGGGCCTCGACCGAATGCCCCTTGCTTTGCACGTAACGGTCGCGATGCGGATCGGAAAAGGTGGCCGGGGAGACGCGGAGGATGCGGTGATAGAGAACGTTGAGGATGTCGACGCACGAAAGGCTGCCGCCCGTGTGCCCGGCGCCGGCCGCCTTGATGATCTCCAGCACCTGGCGGCGATACTGGAGTGATTTCCGGGCGAGTTCGCGATCAGTCAACACGGGAAGGTTGGGAGTGAACGTGAGGGTGAGAGTGAAGGTGAAAGTCAGGGTGAGGGGGAACCGCGTGCCAAACGCCAACTACCGACGATCAGCGGTTGGAGTTCAGTGTACCGATCTTGTCACCTGGCACCTGTCGCGTGGTACGTGCCTCCTGTGACTTGGTTTCCCTGGCAGTTGGTCATTGGGAGTTGGCCTTTCGGCAATCGGCACTCGGCATTCTCGTCATTCCTCCGGCTGGTCGTGGTAATAAACCTCCCAGCCGAGATACCGTTCGAAGGCCTCCGCCAGGATGGCGGCGGTGGACGAGGCGTTCATCACCACGTGGTGCTCGAATCCCTCGTGGCAGACGTAACGGAGCAGGCGCTGCAGATGTGGCACCCGGGCCACGGCGCGCGTACCGAAGGTGCTCAGCTCGTCATTGGTGAGTGCGCCCTCGCCGACGTAGGCGCGGATGGTGCCGCGGTTGTCGTCGGTCGTAATCCGGCCGAAGGTGAGCGGCCCGGCCGGGGTCCGCCCTTCCAGGGCCCCGTAGGTATTCTCCTCGCCCACGACGGTGCCGAGGATGGGCGCCGTGCTGACGCGGCCTCCGGGCAGGAACGACTTCGCCCAGTTGCCGCAATGAAACAGCACGCATTTGTCCGGGTCGGCCCCGTAGTTGTTGTTCCAGTCCACCAGGGCGCTGGGCGAGCCCGACGCGAGCTGCATGGCGTACATTGTCAGGACGCCGGTGACGTCGACCTCGCAGGCGCTCGGCAGCAGCGCCTCGCTCATCATGCTCATGCTGGTGCACACGTTGCAGCCGTGGTTCTGCTGAAGGGACGTCCAGCACTGGATCGCGGTCGCATCGAGGGCGTATTTCGCGACAAACTCGTCGAGGACCACGCCCAGCCGGGCCATCTTCACCAGGCTCGGCGGCGGCACGCCGGTCGTCGCGATGTACGCCTTGATCTCGTCGATCTTGGCCACCAGGCGCCGGTCCGTTTCCCCGATCTTCGCCGCCTGGCCCAGCACCTCGGACAGGTCGACCGTCGTGACACTGACGCCGTGGCGCTCGAGGATTTTCTCGCTGTAGCGCACGGTGGCGAAGGCGCCCGGTCGCGCCCCCACCGCCCCCAGGCGCGCGCGGCGCAGGCCCCGGACCACCCGGCAGACGCCGAGGAATTGCCGCAGTTCCGCTTCGAAGGATGGATCCAGCAGGTGAATCACATGTCGGCGGGTAAGCGAAAATGGAATGCCCGCCTGGCGCAGATTGTTGCAGACCGAGATCTTGCCGCAGAAAGCGTCGCGCCGGCGCGCCACGTCGAGGCGGTCGAGTTCGTCGGGATACGCCTGCACCAGCACCGGCACGTCGAGGCCGGCCAGCTTCAGCGTATCGACCACTCCCCGCTCGTCGCCGAAATTGGGGAGCACCACCACGATGCCGTCGATGCGGTCGCGGTTCCGCCGGAACAGGTCGGCGCAGGCCCGGGCATCGGCATGAGTCTCGACCCCGCCCAGCTTCGTTTCTGCGGGGCTCAACCCGACGGATTCGATGCCCGTCGCGGCGATGAGCCGGCCCCAATCGGCGCGGGCCTCTTCGACCAGCTTGTCAGGTAATAAATCGCGGTTGCCAAAAACGACTCCAAGGCAGAGCGGAGAGGTATTCATGGATGAGAGGGTGCTGCGCCCGCGAGCAGGCGCGAGAAGAGGGTTGTGCAACCGATAATAATGGGGTGACTTTTTGGATAATTCTTCCCAGATTTCCGACGCTTTCTCCGGTATCCTAAGCTCGTGATCCATTTCGACCCCAAGCGTCCGGACTTCACCCCCTACGGCCTCGCCTGCGGCCGGTGGAATCCCGCGCCCATGCCGCGGCCCGACCACCACAATGAGGTGCAGATCGATCTGCTTCAGTCCGGCTGGTTCGTCTACCTGCTCGGGGGTCGAAAGGTCCGGGTGGAGGCGGGACACGTGTGCGCTTTCTGGGCGGCCATCCCCCATCAGATCGTCGAACTCGGCACCGACCAGGAGTTCTTCGTCGCCACCGTCCCGTTTGCCTGGTTCCTCCAATGGCGGCTGCCGGATGCCTTCGTGCAATCGATGCTGCGCGGCGCGCTCTACAGCGATCCAACGCCGGGACGCGCCCGGATGGACCGCGATCTGTTCGTGCAGTGGGAGGCCGACCTGCAGCGCGCCGACGCCGACCCGGGCGTGCGGGACATCGTCCTGCTTGAGATGAGGGCCAGGTTGATGCGCCTGGTGGACGCCCTGCCGCCCGCTCCGCCGCCCGCGGGCAAGCCGAGTCACCGCAACGTCGTCCTGAGCGACGGCGGATTGAACAAAGTCGAGCAGATGGCCTGCCTGATCGCCCAGCGATACACCGAGGCCCTCACCGTCGAGGACATCGGCAAGGCCGTCGGGCTGCATCCCAACTACGCGATGAGCCTTTTTCGAAAAACTTTCGGCGCGACGTTGATCGAATACCTCACCCATCAGCGGGTTTCTCATGCCCAGCGCCTGCTGGCCACCACCGACATGAAGATTGTCGAGGTGGCGTTCGATTCGGGGTTCAACTCGATCAGCCGGTTCAACGAGACCTTTCGCCGCATTTGCGGCTGCACGCCGCGCGAGTACCGCCTGAACCACGAGTTGACGGAGTGACCGCGAACGCGACCAAACGCGGTGAGATTCGTGCGAATCTTTGGTGACAATTCGGGGGCTCCCGGCGGCCTGAATTCTTAGTTTCCGGGAGGTTTTTGCCCAAAAAGCGGCAGAATTCGCGACACTCTTGGAGTACGTTCCGCGCCACCACGCTGTTTCGGAGATCGCATTAGGCCGTCAAGGCTTCTTCACGGGACAGCGCCTCAATCCGGAACCCAGTGCTGCAAAATCCCATCGGTCCTGCTTCGGCGGCATCGCTGAAGTTTCGATTCGACGCCCCCCTGCGCCCCATGCACGGCGAGGCATTTGCCCTTGCGATGACTGCATCGCGGTTTCCGCCTGCCTTCACAGCCCTCAACAACCTCAAACCCTGAAAGAACACCCCTGAAACGAAGCCGCCTTCGTCCAGGGCAACCCATCGCACCATGAAAATAAAACTACGTTTGCTGCCGGGCGCGGTTTCCTTCGCGCTCGCCGCCGCGCTCCTGCCCACCGTCCGCGCCCAATCGGCCGATACGGGCACCAACAACCAGACCACCAGTGGTACCAACAGCCAGACCTCGACCGCGGGCACCGGCAGCCAGGCCGGGGGTCCGGCCCAGGTCGTGCAGATGGCTCCGTACGAGGTGACCGGTTACCGCGCCAGCCTCGCGTCCGCCGAGGAGATCAAGTACTCCAGCCAGGAGATCGTCGATTCGATCGTGGCCAGCGACATCAATCAACTGCCCGACGTCAACGTCTCCTACGCCCTCTCGAGAATCCCCGGTATCCAGGTGGCCCACACCACACCTTTGCCGGCCTCGGCGGCAACGGGGCCGTGACCATCCGCGGCCTCACCGAGGTGCAGGATACGATCGACGGCCGCTGGGTGTTCACCCCCGGCGGCGCCTCCGGCGGCGGCATCGCCAACGGCCAGAGTACGTTCGACTTTTCGCAGATTCCGTCGGCGCTGGTTGCCGGCATCGACGTCTACAAGACGGCGGCGGCCGATCAGATTGAAGGCGGCCTGGGCGGCTCGATCAACGTCCGCCTGCGCAAGCCGTTCGATTTCGGTGACGGCTTGCACACCGGCGCCATGGTCGGCACTTCCTTCTCGCAACTCGCCAACTCCAGCCGGCCGAGCTACAACTTCTACCTCAGCGACACCGGCAAGACGGGCATCGGCAAGCTCGGCGTCATGGTCTCCGGCAGTTTCAATGACACGCCGTGGCGCGAGGACAACATCGGCGTGGGCACCCCGACGGCCTTCACCGCCGCCAATTTGCCCGCGGGCATCCCGGCGACCGCGTACTACCAGAATGCCTACATCGTCGACACCTCCTGGGGCTCGTTCCAGACCTCCGGGTTCAACGCCGAGATTCAATGGCAGCCCGTCGCGCACCTCCAGCTCTACGCCGGAGCCAACCACAATCAATGGTGGAACATCGAAAACCAGGTCCAGAATCTGATGTTCATGGGCGCCCCCACGGCCGGAACGGTCACCATGATGCCCGGCAGCAAGACGGTGGTCAAAAGCGCCTCGTTCCAGAATGCCTTCGGCATCACCTACGCCGACATCCGCGACCTCGCCGACCGCAGCACGATGGTCTACTTTGGCGGCAACTACCATTCGGGCAATTTGCTCCTGGACTTCGACGTCGACCACTACGTCACCGCCTATGAATTCAAGAACAACGGTGTCTACATGTTTGGCACGGTCCCAACCCTGACCTACGACATCAGCGGCACCATCCCCTCCGCCATCGTTACGGGCGGAAGCCTCTATGATCCGAACATGTGGACGGCGCAACAGGCCTTCAACCGCCTCTATCCCGCCACCGGCAAGAACACCGCCGGCAAGATCGACGCCACCTACAACATCAGCAAGGGCCTGTTCACCGACCTGCGCGCCGGCGTGCGCTATTCGGACACGGAAACCGACGACAGCAACTTGGGGTTGATGCTCGGCGGCTACAATATTCCGGCTGGCAAGCAGAATCCGGGCAATTATCCCGGCGAATTCGGGCCCGCGCCGATTCAGAATTTCTTCGACGGTTACCGCGAGCCGCAACCCGCGCAGTATCTCAGCGGCACCACTTTCAACCTCTACCGGGATCCCGCCGCGCTGCTGACAAGGTTCGGGGCTCCCGCCTCGGTCACGCCGCAGAACGACGGCCAGGCCGGGACTCCGAGTCCCACCAACATCTTCGATATTACGGAGAAGACGACGGCGCTCTACCTCATGCCGGAGTACGCCGGCAACCTCGGCAGCCTGCCCTTCGACGGGAACATCGGCCTGCGGGTGGTGCAGACGAAGGAAAACACCAACAGCAACGTCGCGAACAAGAACGTATCGACCGGGGTCACCACCTACAGCCCGATCTCAATTTCGAGCTCCTATACGGACTGGCTTCCGAGCCTCAATTTCCGCCTGAAGCTGACGCCCAAGCTGTTCGTGCGGCTGGCGGTGTCGAAGGCCATTTCCCGCCCGAGCTTCAGCCAGATGTCGCCCGCGCTGACCTTGAACACGAATCCGCTGGTTGCGGCCAACAACTCGGGCTCGCAGGGCAACCCGAACCTGAAGCCAATCCGCGCGACCAACTACGATCTGTCCCTGGAGGATTACTTCACCAAGGACAGCCTTGTCTACGTCGACGGATTCTACAAGGACGTCACGGGCTTCATCACCAGCATCGGCCAGACGGAGACCTACTATGGTGCGCAGTACGTGATCACCAGGCCCGTGAACCTCAATCCGGCGACCATCAAGGGCTATGAAATCGGCTACCACCAGTTCTTCACCTTCCTGCCCGCGCCGTTCGACGGCCTCGGCCTTCAGGCCAATTACACCTACGTCCTGAGCTCCACGCCGACGACGGTCTCCGGACAGCAGTTCAGCCTGCCGCTCACCAATCTCTCGAAGAAGAGCTATAACCTGATCCTGATGTACCAGAAAGGACCGTTCTCCGCGCGCGTGGCGTACAACTGGCGCAGCGATTTCACGGCCACCTATTCTTATCTGGTGAATGTCGGGCTGCTGCCGCAAGTCTCGCGGGCTTATGGCGACCTGGATGCGTCATTGAATTACAACCTGACGAAGAACCTCCAACTCTCCCTCCAGGGCATCAACCTCACCAACGCGCTTCGGTACTACGAAAGCGGTCAGTTCCCGGCCAACATCTACACCGACGGCATGACCCTGATGGCGAACGTCACCTACCGCTACTGACGTTCAACGCCTGAAGCTTCACCCGGAGCTCGCGGGGTAGATCCGGCCCGCTTCGGGTTTCCAAGATGCCGGCGACTGGGAATGACGCGATGCTCGCGCCGTTCCCGTCGCCGGCCTCCCGTTCTTTCCGGCGCGGGTTCGGCCTCGGCAATCCGCCGTCCCGCCGCCAAACTCCGTATCGGCGAATTCCGCCAAACCCCACCATGGCATCTTTGACCCGCTCTGCTCTCCGCCACCTGGCCCGCCGGGCTCTCCCGCTGGCCATCCTGACCGGAGCGGTCGTTGGTGTCCGCGGACCGCTGGCCCTCGCCGGGCCCGCGCCCGCGGTGCCGCCCCTGATGCTCGGGGCGGCGTGGTACCCGGAGCAATGGCCGGAGGCGCGCTGGAACGCCGATCTGGCGCTGATGGAGGCGGCCCACCTCCGCGTGGTGCGCGTGGGCGAATTTGCCTGGAGCAGCCTGGAGCCCGAGGAGGGACACTACACCCTGGGCTGGCTGGACCGTGCCATTGCCGCCGCCGCCGCGCACCACATCTTCGTGGTCATCGGCACGCCGACCGACGCGCCCCCGGCCTGGCTCACCACCAAGTACCCCCAGACCCTCCGGGTGGACGCCAGCGGCCGTCGCCTGACCAACGGCGAACGGCGCCAGTTCTCCTACTCCAGCCCGAAATACCGCGAGCTCTGCCGGAAGATCGTGGAACAGCTCGCGCGCCGCTTCGGCCACAATCCGGACGTGATCGGCTGGCAGATCGACAACGAATACACCGAGGATTCGTTCGATCCGGAGTCGCGCCGCCTCTTCCACGAGTGGCTCCAGGCCAAATACCACACCCTGGCCGCGCTCAACCGGCGCTGGACCACCTCGTACTGGAGCGAGACGTTCGACTCGTGGAGCCAGATTCCCATGGGCGTCGGGCGCCAGAACCCCGGCCTGCTGCTCGATTACAAGCGCTTCGTCACCCACGAGTGGCTCGGCTTCCAGCGCAACCAGCTCGACGTGCTGCGGAAATACGTCGCCCCGTGGCAGCGCATCACGACGAATCTCGGCGGCCTCGGCTGGGCGGACCGGTTCAACCGGCGCCAGATCGCCGCGCCGCTGGATTTCATCTCGTGGGATGCCTATGTCGGCGAGGGCCATGTCGATCCCTACCGCATGGGCGCGACGCACGATCTGGTGCGCGGCTGGAAGCACCGGAACTTCTGGGTCATGGAGATGCAGCCGGGCTCCGTCGACTGGGCCCCGATCAGCAACTCGCTCGACCGCGGCGAGACCCGGGCCATGGCCTGGGAAGCCGTCGGCCACGGCGCGGACAGCGTCCTGTTCTGGCAGTGGCGCTGCGCGCTCAACAGCCAGGAGCAATACCACGGCGCCCTGGTCGGTCCGGGAGGACAGCCGCTGCCTTTCTATTCCGAGGCCGCCGAGATCGGCGCCGACTTCGCGCGGGCTGGTCCCGTCCTCGCCGGGACCACGCCGGTCTCGCAAGTGGCCATCCTCCACAACTACGACAGCCGCTGGGCGATCGACTTCCATCTGCAATCGGACCGGTACAACCAGATTGACGTCCTGCTCGGCTACTATCGCGCCCTGCGCGACCTGACCCAATCGGTCGACATCGTCTCGCCGTGGTCCGACCTCGACGCCTACAAGCTGGTGGTCGCGCCGAGCCTCAATGTCATTTCGGAGAAGATGGCCCGGCACCTGACGGCCTACGTCGAGCAGGGCGGTCACCTCGTGCTCGGACCGCGCTCCGGCATGAAGGATCAGTACAACGCCCTCAACGTGGAGCGCCAGCCGGGCCCGCTCGTGCCGGTCCTCGGCGGGCGCGTCGACCAGTTCTACGCCCTGCTGCATGATGTGCCGGTGACCGGCGTCTGGGGCGACGGCCATGCCACCATCTGGGCGGAGATGCTCTCCACCTCATCGCCCGACACCCATGTGCTCATGCGCTACGGCCGCGGCAACGGCTGGCTCGACGGTCACCCGGCCGCCATCACCCGGAGGGTCGGCCGCGGCACCATCACGTACCTCGGTGCCGTGCTCGACGCGGACCTGATGCGGGCGGCGGCCAGGGCTTGGGTGACATCCGCCGGCGTCGACAGTCCGACGCTCGCGGTGCCGGCGGGGGTCGAAGTCTGCCGCCGGGTCGGCCGCGGCCACGAGGTGTTCGTCCTCCTTAATTTCTCGTCCGGGCCCGCTGCCTTTTCCCTGCCCGGCCCCATGGACGACGTGCTGCACGGCGGCCGGATCGAGCAGATCCGCCTGCCGCGCTTCGGCGTCGCCGTTCTTTCCCGTTCGTTTGCCCCGGCGCCGGCCCGGCCCTAGGCCGGACGGGCGACCGGCACCGCCCGCGCGGGGCGGCGCGCCCCTTCCAGCGCTCCGTTCCCATGAGCATGTTCGACACGTTAGGTCATTCGCGCGACGCCGCCGCGCGCAAGGTGAACACGCTGCGCAAGCTCGACCGCCTGAACCGG
>JBJKRV010000217.1:0-15141 GCA_046704465.1 Opitutaceae bacterium
GGGTTCATGGGGGACGGCATCAACGACGTCCTGGCCATGAAGGCGGCGGACGTGGGCATTTCCGTCGATACAGCCGTCGACGTGGCCAAGGAGTCGGCGGACATCATCCTCCTCGAGAAGAGTCTCCTCGTGCTGGAGGATGGCATCATCGAGGGCCGAAAGGTGTTTGGGAACATCGTCAAATACATCAAGATGGGGGCGAGCTCGAACTTTGGAAACGTCTTCAGTGTGGTGGGGGGATCATGGTTTCTCCCGTTTCTCCCGATGTTGCCGATACAGTTTCTCGTCAACAACCTGCTCTACGACTTTTCGCAGACCGGCATCCCCCTGGACCACGTCGATCAGGAGTACCTGGACAAGCCCCGACGTTGGAACATCAAAAGCATCCAGAAGTTCATGGTGTTCATCGGGCCGTTGAGTTCGATTTTCGATTATGCGACGTTCTTCCTGATGCTGTACTTCTTCAATTGCCGGTTTCTCGGTCTCGCAGGCCCGCACGCATTGGCCGGCCATTTTACCGGCCCTGGCGCCGGCGGGCAGGCCGACGCGACCTATGCCGGGGCGCTGTTTCACACCGGATGGTTCGTCGAATCGCTGCTTACCCAGACCCTTATTGTCCACATCATCCGGACCCAGCGGATTCCGTTTCTGCAGAGTCGGCCGAGCCGGAGCATGCTCTTTTCGACGCTCGCAATCATGGCGCTTGGCTGTTGGCTTCCGTTCTCACCATTCGCCCGGGTGCTGCATTTTGTGCCGTTGCCGCCCGTGTTTTTCCTTTGGATCGCCGTCTTTCTGCTCGCCTACAGCCTGCTCACTCACACCGTGAAGATGTGGTTTGCCCGTAGATTCGGCGGCGATTGATTGGCATCATGCGTAGCATATTGACCGCGCTGCAGGAAGGGCGGCTCTTCGAACTGCCCGATCCAGGTGGCAAGACCCGGGCCTTGGGATTCCTGGCGCGGATTCTTGATGCCAACCCGGACATCGAGGTGGGCACCGACACGATCGAGGAGATCAACCTGCGGGAGCAGGAATGCAACACGGCAATCGGTCTGGGAGTGGCAGTCCCACACGTCCGGGCGCGGCGGGAGGAGGGGGAGCTGTTCTGTGCCATCGGCTGGTCGTCCGCTGGTCTGGACTACGGGGCCGCCGACGAAAAGCCGGTTCACCTCGTGGTGATGTACTACATTCCCGGGGCACAAAAGAACGTCTACCTCAAGGAGATCTCCAGCCTGGTAAAGGCCATCCGCAAGACCGGTGGCATCGAGCCGATCGCCCACGCTCCCGATCTGAACGCCGTCCGCAACCTGCTTCTCGACTGGATTGGCGCCGCGGTGGGCGACTCGGGACCCGAGGCGGTCGCGCGGATGATCAAGCTGGAGGTGAAACAGGCGCAGACGGTTTCGACGCCCGCAGGCACGGTGGCGGCGGTTGGCCTCGAGCGGCCCTCCGCTCGCATCGAAGCCTTCGCCGTGCTCGTGGCGGCGCCCGGCGTGACATTCGTCTTGGCGCAGGATGGAACCTTGGCTGGCGAGCTGGAAAAGGAAACCGCTCTTGCGGAACGGCTGGCCTCGGGCGCGTCGTTTACAGTTGGAAACCGGCAACTCTACGTCACGGGCTCGACATCATATTCGGGCGGACGCGTCGTGTACCAATGCGTGGCGATGGAAGCCGTTCCGGCTGAGAGCAACGGCGGCCTGGGTTGAGCCCGCGCCCCTTGGGGGCATTGACCGCGCCGAAAACCAACGGCCCGGGTG
This sequence comes from Opitutaceae bacterium, assembly GCA_046704465.1. Taxonomy (GTDB): domain Bacteria; phylum Verrucomicrobiota; class Verrucomicrobiia; order Opitutales; family Opitutaceae; genus Fen-1467. The sequence goes on from JBJKRV010000217.1 coordinate 1,758, forward strand.
CCATTCGCACCCAAAGGCCTCGCCGGATCGGCGCGTGCTCCTCCGCCGCTACTGCTTCGGCATCTTCGCCTCGATCGCGTTCAGGCGCTGCTCGAGCGAATTCATCTCGTCCGCCAGTTGCTGCTCGACCTTCTTCCGCTGGGTATTGTCGATGATGCTCAGGTGGGCAGCATCCCGTACAACATTGGCTGGAAGCGTAAGCAAACGGGTGACCAGAGATTGATCTTTGAAGGTGCTGAGGTAAAGCGCCGTGACCTTCTGTGCCAGCGTGATTGAATCTCGCGCGACTGCCTCTGTGGCGATCAGGTTGTTGTTCAGCTGCTGCTTTGAGGCGAGTTCGGTGGTCAGGACGTTGCTGATCTGGTCCGAAATCTTCTGACTGTAGGCGTTGATCTGATCGCGAGTGAGGTTCTGATCCTTTGCCATGTCCGCCAGGATTGGCTGGATGCGTTCGGCGAGACGGGAGGAAACTTTGTCAACCTGTTCGTTTTGCTGGTGCTCGGCCTCTTCGGGCGTCTTGGGCAGGGGATTATACGGCTGGATTTTTTGGGCGATGGCTTCAGCGAGTTGATTTACCCGCTGGGCGTTCATCTTCTCCACCTCTTCCTGCGTCATGAACATGTCGGCAGAGTGCTTCTGGATGGCATCCTTCAGCAACGAGTTCACTGCATCGATTTGACGCCGGGTTTCCTCGGCTGTCGCCCTCAGTTGGGCGTCGGTCTGTTCACGCAACGCAGCAATCTCTTTTTGCTGCCGGGCGGCCATGTCATGGACGGTCTTCAGATGAAGCCAAAAGGCGGCTCCGACGATCAGAAGCGCCGTGATGATGATGGCGGGCAGTTGCTCTTTCAGTTTTTGCCACATGGGAGGAGCTGGGTTGGGGATCTTTGAGAGTAGTTTGCCAAGCTTGTAAAAGCAATGTTACAGTGGGCTGCAGCGCAATGGAGCTGCGGGAGGGATGTCTTTCGTCTGCAAACTCCGGCTATGATCGCAAGGGACAAGCTGGCAGGTGGTTTCAAAACTTACGTGGACGAAAGACATCAACGCAGGAGGAAGGTTCGAAAGGTGTTGGTATCGCGGATGAAAACGAAGGCTCAGTATGGTCTATGTGACGAATGGACCCGGCTCCGCTCGGGATTTATTTCTGCGCTGGAATCAAGATAAGATGCTGAAATATAACATGTTCAGACATCAATGTCCGTGTGGCCTTCTGCAGTTGCCAGAGATGACGAATGGAAGTCGCTGCCCGCAATGTGGCGTTCCCTTCGTATGATCAGGTCGTCGCTTGTGCGCATCGCGAGCGTCCGCGAAAACACATGGAGCGGGAGAGAAAATCTAATTTCGCCGGGATTTTTTTGTAACTTTTGGGGGTGGTTGCGTCTTACTATATTGCTATAGCTACACTCTCGTCCGCTTAGCGGGCGAGTTGGGGTAACGAAAGAAAGTCAAAGGCGGGCCGCTTAGGGGTAGGCGGCCTGCCTACTTTTTGGAGGAATTCGGTTGGGACTGGCAGATGCGGCCGCAAGGGTTATATTAACGCCGAGCGGGGCGTATGTGTATTTGGGTCAGCTGGTGATCGCACAGTTTTTCGCCACCATTCGCACTCCGGTATCGACAAGCAGCCAAAAGCTTACAGAGTTCTTCACAAGATATCCACACCGATGGAACACCTGAGCGGGGTAATTTCCCCCCATCCACAGCTCAAGGTCACCGGGAAGGTAAAGACTTTCGTCCTCGACACGAACGTCCTGCTGCACGACCCGCAGTCGATATTCAAGTTTGAGGACAACAATCTCGCCATCCCGGTCGAGGTGCTAGAGGAGCTCGACACGATCAAGGCCGAGCAATCCACGGAGCGCGGTAGAAATGCCCGGCGGGTTCACCGGATTTTACAGGAGTTGCTTCCCGATTCGCGGACGATGCTTGAGGGGGTGAAGCTTTCCAACGGGGGAACGCTCTCGGTCATCATCAATCGATTCTTGGTCGAGGACAACCGGACGTCGCCGGCGATGCTGCGGTTGCGCGCCATCCTTCCGGATCTTTCCAAGAAGGACAACCGGATCATCGCCTGTGCGCTGTTCGTCCAGGAGACCTTTCCTCCCCCGACGATTCTGGTGACCAAGGACGTGAACGTTCAGCTGAAGGCGAGGGCCGTGGGGCTTGAATCGGAAGATTACCTCAACGACAAGGTGCCGGAGGAATCAGACCGGGATTCCTGCCTCCGCCTCCCGGTCAGTGTCTACGAGCTCCAGCGTTTTGCCTCTGAAGCCGAGTTCGTGCTGTCGGGCGATCAGGCGGGTCGGCTGACCCTCAATGAATACCTGCTCTTGGTATCTCCGGAGGGCAAAACGATGCCGGCCCGCTACCATGGCGCTGGGGTGGTGCGCCGGTTGCGGCTGCCGGAAGCCGTGAAGGCTCCCGGTGGCATTCCCATCCGGGCGCGCAACCTCGAACAGCAGTTCTTCATGGATGCGCTGCTGGATGACGGCATTTCCCTGATCACGTGCTTTGGCAAGGCGGGAACCGGCAAGACGCTCTTATCGACGGCCTGCGCCCTGTATCAGACTTGCGATGAACACGGACGCTACGATGGTGTGGCCATCTCGCGTCCGGTGATAGCGTTGGGGAAAGACCTGGGTTTTCTACCCGGATCCCTTGAGGAGAAGATGAAACCGTGGCTGCAGCCCTACTACGATGCCTTGGAAGTCCTCATGCCGTCCAAGCCGCCCAAGGAGCCACAGTTTGTTGGCAAGAAGGCGAGCCGAAAACGGAAGAAGAAGGAGGAGGCTTTGCTTCAGGCGGCCAGTCATGTCGCGACCAACAACCACGCGGCCGGAGTCACCGTGAAGCCCTATGATCGGCTTATCAAGAGCGGGGTGGTGGAAATTGAAGCTCTCTGCTTCATTCGCGGGCGGTCGATTGCCCGCCGCTTTTTCATCTTGGACGAGGCCCAGCAGCTGACGCCGCACGAGGTCAAGACCGTGATCACCCGAATTTCCGAGGGCTCGAAGATCGTGCTCATTGGCGATCCGGCGCAGATCGACAATCCGTACGTGGATTCACGCAGCAACGGCTTGGTCTACTGCCGCAATCGGATGAGAGGCCAGCCCGTGGCGGCCCACGTCAAACTGACCAAAGGCGAGCGCTCCAAACTGGCCGAACTCGCGGCGGATCTCCTTTGAGGGACGCCCGGATCGGCGATCGCGATGCGGCCGGACCTGCGCGGCCGACGTTGATTTGCCTCGCCCAACTACCGCGAGCGAGATTTGACTGAGGTGATTCCTTTGCTCCGTCACCACACCCATAGCCCCTCGATGCTGTGAACTTCGGATATTTTGACGATGCTGCCAGAGAGTATGTGATCACCCGACCCGACACGCCGCGGCCATGGAGCAACTACCTCGGCAGTGTCGAATATGGTGCGATCATCACCAACAACGCGGGCGGCTACAGCTTTTACCGCAGCGCGATGAACAGCCGGTTTCTCCGGCTGCGCTCGAATTCCGTCCCGGCCGATCAGCCGGGACGTTACTTCTATCTGCGGGACCGGGAGGCCGGCGATTATTGGAGCGCATCATGGCAACCGGTGGGCAAGCCGCTCTCGCGGTATAAGGTGACGTGCCGCCATGGCACCGCCTACACCGTGATCAAGTCGCGTTACGCCGGCATCGAGAGCGAATCCACGTATTTTGTGCCGTTGGGCCAGGCGTTCGAGTACTGGCGGCTCCGGGTGACCAATCGCACAAAGCGACCCCGGCTCCTGTCGGTGTTCACCTACTGTGAGTTCGCCAGCTGCTGGAACATGCCGAACGACCTGTACAACCTCCAGTACTCGCAGTTCATCGTCAAAGCCAGCGTGACTGGGGACGGGATCCTGGGCATGACCTCGCATCCCTACAAGCCGTGGGACGGTCAAACCCTGGAGGGCTGCGATCGAACCTGGATGAAGCTGGTCGGTGCACCGCTGGCCGGCTGCGAGACGGTGCGGGAGCGGTTCTTTGGCGACGTCTACCACACATACGCGAACCCGGAGGTCGTGGCGACCGGCCGCTGCTCCAATTTTCTCGCCGAGGGTGAGAACGGTTGCGGGGTCCTGCAGGCGGATCTCGACTTGGCGCCGGGCGAAACCCGCGAACTGATCGTCATGCTGGGCTTGGGGACCCCTGATTCCCACGGGCGGGCCGCGGTGGCGGAGTTTGGCTCGGCGGAACGCTGTGCGGCCGAGTTGGCCCGGCTCAAGGCTCATTGGCACGGCCTGCTGGAGGCGGTCCAGGTGCGGACGCCGGATGCCGAATTCAACCACATGGTCAACGTGTGGAATGCCTACAACGCCCTCGTCACGTACGCCTGGTCGCGGCATGCCTCCCTGATCTACAACGGGGAACGCGACGGCCTTGGCTTCCGCGACACGGTCCAGGATTTTCTCGGCGTCACCCCCCTGCTGCGGGCGGGTATCCGGGACCGACTCGAGCTGATGCTGTCGGGCCAGGTGTCGAGCGGCGGCGCGATCCCGGTGATCAAACCGTTCAGCCACCGGCCCGGCCACGAACACCCCCCTCGCGACGAGGAATACCGCAGCGACGACTGCCTATGGTTCTTTAACGCCGTGCCCGATTACGTCGCCGAAACGGGCGAGGTCGAATTCTACCGCCGGGTGCTGCCGTACGCCGACCGTGGTGAAGCCACGGTCCTGGGACATTTGCGCCGGGCGCTTGAATTCAACCTGGAGCGGGAGGGGCGGAACGGCCTGCCGTGCGGGCTCCATGCCGACTGGAACGACTGCGTGAAGATGGGCTACCACGGCGAATCCATCATGGTGAGCCTCCAGCTCCGCCACGGCCTCGACACGTATGCCCGCATCGCGGACCGCCTCGGCGAGGCTGCGGAAGCCGGATGGGCCCGCGCCGAGTTGACCAAACTGGAAGGCCGCATCCAGCAATCGGCATGGGACGGCGAGTGGTTTCTCTGGGCCATCGGTGAGGACGGACATCGCTACGGCTCACGCCAGGAAGAGGAGGGGCAGATCTATATCAACACCCAGGTTTGGGCCGTGATCAGCGGCGCGGCCAAACCGGAGCAGGCGCGAAGCGCGATGAAGGCGTTGAAAGAGCGGCTGGCCACTCCTTACGGCATCATGCTGAGCGCACCCCCATTCACCAAGACTCCACCGACGGTGATGGGCGGAGTGATCTACAATCACGGCATCAAGGAGAATGCCGGCATCTTCTGCCATACCCAGAGCTGGGCAGTGATCGCCGAGGCGCTGTTGGGCAACGGGGACCAGGCCTACGAATATTATCGGGCATTCATGCCCGCCGCCTACAACGACCGGGCCGAACTTCGGGAGAGCGAGCCGTATGTCCACTGCCAGACCACCTACGCCCCCTGTAACCGCAACGCCGGCAAGTCGAGGGTGCCGTGGTTGAGCGGCACCGTGGCCTGGAGCTATCATGCCGCCCTGCAGTGGATTCTCGGGGTGCGTCCGGAGATCGATGGTCTTCGGATCGACCCATGCATTCCCAGGAACTGGGCGGGCTTCACCATGCGACGACATTTTCGCGGGATGACCGTGAAGATCGAGGTGAAGAACCCGGAGGGCGTCTCCAAAGGGCTCCGCAGCCTGACGGTGGACCGCAAGGGGGTCATGGGCACGCTCGTGCCGTTCGAGCGCCTGCGGGATGGCGCGCGCATCGTCGCCGTCCTCGGCTAGCGGGGCCCTCACGCGCGCCAGGCGCGGGCGAGGACCGCGGCGGCCACCAGGATCAGCACGGCGCCAAACATCCGGGGAAGCCACTGTTGGGCACGGACGAGCCTGCGTGCGACCGGCGGCGACTGAACCGCGGCCGCCACCAGACTCCAGGCGATGGCGCCGTGCGCCACGACGGCGACTGGCAGCAGAATCCGCCAGAAGGCCGCCGTGTCGGGCTTCAGCGTTTGGGCAAAGAGGCTGACGAAGAAGAGGAACGCCTTTGGATTGGTCAGGTTGCAGACCAATCCTTCGGTGTAACCGTTGCGGAGCCCGGGGCGGAACTCAACGGCCGCACCGGGCCCGGGCGTGGAGACACCGCGCAAGGCCCGAAAGCCGATCAAGGCGAGAAAAGCGGCGCCGCCAAGTTGGACGCCGCGCAGCAATGCGGGTGGCGCGGCCACCAACCCGAGCGAAATAACGAGCATCTGAACGGCCAGTCCGGTCGCGATGCCGGCCACCGTGCCGTAGGCGTAGCCGCGCCGGGTCCCCGCGCTGTTTTTCAACACCAGCAGGAAGTCGGGCCCCGGACTCAAGAGGCCCAGGGTCAGCACCACAAGCAACGCGGCCAGACGTGTGATCAAACAATCCCTTCAGTGCGAGTGCACCCGGGTGGAGGCAGGATGGCTACTGGAATGCATCTTCTCGGCCACCTTGAGCCGTTGTCACGGCGATTGTCGGATCGTTCGGTCTGGATTGATCGAATTCGCGGTCGTGCCGTCAGTGCCACCGGCCAGTCCCCCCGCCGATGCAGGGAACAGGCGGCCTCCTCATGATCCGAGGACCACGTCCACCGTCACCGCCTTGGTTCCCTCGCTTGGACAGGGGATGATATTGCCCGGTATGCGCCGCCCACCGACCACCAGCGATTTCACCCCGGTGCAACGGTGACGCGGATTGCGCACGCGGATCGTGTATTCCACGCCGCGGAACTTCCGCACGACCGTGAAGCCGGTCCATTTGCGCGGTATGCAGGGCTCGATACGCAGACCGTCGAAGTCGGGGCGGATGCCCAGCAGATACTGGCTGGCGACGACAAATGACCACGCCGCGGTGCCCGTGAGCCACGAATTCTTGGCCTCGCCCGGAGTGGGCGAGAAGTGACTGGCGGTCATCTGCGCGTAGACATAGGGCTCGGAACGGTATACGTCATGGTCGGGTTTCGCCGACGGGCAGATGCTCAGGTAGTAGTCGAGCGCCTTCTCGCCTTCGCCAAAGATCGCCCACGCCATGTGGATCCAGGTGTTGTTGTGGGAGAACACCCCGCCGTTCTCCTTGTAGCCGGGCGGATAGCTCGAGACCTCGCCCAACTCCACGTGATAGTCAGAGTAGGGAGGCCACTGCAGGGCGCAGCCCAGTCCCCGGCGATAAAGGTGCCGGTCCACCGCCGCGAGCGCTTTCCGCGCCCGCCCGTTGGCGCGGCCGGCGCCGCCAAGGATGCACCACGCCTGGCTCTCGATGAAAAGCTTGCCCTCGGGGCAGCTTCGCGAGCCCACGGGCCGGCTCTGGGCGTCGAATGCCCGCGTGTACCAGCCGCCGTCCCACGCCTGGGTCTCGACCGCGTGGAGCATCTCTTCGTAGGAGCGGTCGACCCGGGCGGCGTCGGCATCACGGCCCAGCCAGCGGTACATCGCCGCCAGGTCACGCGCGGCGCAGAGGTAAAGGCCGGCGATCATGACCGACTCGGCGACGTCGCCGCGCCCGACGTTGGCGGTGGTTTGGAACGATTCGTTGGGCTCGGTCGAGTAGCAATTCAGGTTGAGGCAATCATTCCAGTCCGCCCGACCGATCAGCGGCAGTCCATGCGGCCCGCGATGGGCGACAGTGTAGGCGAGCGACGTTTCCAGATGTTCCAGGAGCGTGTTGCGGCTGCCGGGTTGGTCGGCGAACCCGGTCGGCTCATCAAGAACGCTGCGATCGCCGGTTTCGCGCAGATAGGCACACGTGGCCAGGATCAACCAGAGGGGGTCGTCGTTGAAACCGCCGCCGATGTCGGCATTGCCCTTTTTCGTCAGCGGCTGGTACTGGTGAAAGCACATGCCGTCGGCCAGTTGCGTGGCGGCGATATCGAGAAGGCGCTGACGGGCGCGGTCAGGCAGCAGATGGACGAAACCGAGAAGGTCCTGATTGGAATCCCGGTAGCCCATGCCGCGGCCGATGCCGGTCTCGTAGCCGGACGTCGACCGCGAGAGATTGAAGGTGGCCATCACCTGGCACTGGTTCCAGGTGTTGACCATCCGGCGCAGGTGTTCGTTGGGCACTTGCGGGGCCTGAAACACCGAGAGCATGTCGGCCCATCGGCGCTGCAGCGCGGCGAACGCCCCGTCGACGACGGCGGGGTCGGAATAGCGGGCGAGGATCTCCCGGCCGCGGGACTTGTTCATCACGAACGGAGCGTCGAACTTGGGCCGGTCGCCCTGTTCCACGTAAGCCAGCACAAAGGCAAACTGCGTCTCGGCGCCGGGCTTGAGGTCGAGATCGAGTTGGAAGGCGCCGATGGGGTTCCAGCCGTGGGCCCGGCTGTTCGTGCATCGGCCGGCGAGGACGGCCTTGGGATCGTGGAGCCCGTGGTGCACGCCGACAAACGCGTCGCGCGACGTGTCGTACCCATTAACCGGGCGCGTGCAGCCGAACAGCGCGTAGTGGTTCCGGCGTTCGCGATACTCGGTCTTGTGAAAGATGGCCGAACCTTCGACCTCCACTTCGCCGATGGAGTACGTGCGCTGATAGTTGGTCATGTCGTTCAGCGCCTCGAAAAAGCAGAATTCGACGAAGGAAAAGAGGCTGAGTCGCTGCCGGCGTCCTGAGCGGTTGCGCACCGCAATCCGCCAGATCTCCAGATTCTCATCGGGCGGCACAAACATGAGCTGCTCGACTTCGACAGCGCCCTTGCGGCCGGTGATCCGCGTATAGCCCAGGCCGTGGCGACATTCGTAGCTGTCCAATGCGGTCCGCACCGGTTTCCAGCCGGGATTCCAGATCGTGTCCCCCTGCTTGACGTAGAGGAAGCGCCCGTCGGCATCCATCGGGTTGTTGTTGTAACGGTAGCGGGTCAGTCGCCGCATCCGCGCGTCTTTCCAGAACGAGTACCCGCCCGCGGTCTGGCTGCAGAGGCCGAAGAACTCGTCCTGACCGAGCATGTTGAGCCAGGGCAGCGGCGTGTCGGGGCGCGTGACGACATACTCGCGCTTCGGATCGTCGAAGAAGCCGTATTTCATGGGGTGAAAGCTGGGCGCGGGAGCGGGTTGGACCGCCTGTCGGGCGCGGCCCCGCTGGAGTCTCCGTCCGGGCCGACGGCATCGTCCGCCCGGCCCCGGCGACCGGGCTTCAGGAGGTGTGCGCCGCGCGCTCGGGCAGCAGGCTGGGCTGGCCGGCTTTCCGCGCGGCCCATTCCATCGCTACCGCGAAGACACCGGTGAACAACAGGTCGCTGACCAGCGTGTTGCGGAAAAAATACAACGTCGGCGGAAACTCCGGATGCCCGATCGTCATCGCCTGCCACCAGCCGGCGAGGGTCTTGGCGTAGAAGGCGTCACCCAGGAATGAAGCGGTGTTGGTCGCGAAATAAAACAGCAGCGAGCCGCCGACGCACCCCGCCAGGAGGGTCAGCCACGACTTGCGTCGCGATACCATCCAGCCGAGCGCCAGGGCCGCCGCAAAGCACAAGGTGCGCACCAGCATCCCGCCGGTATCCCAGGCATACCCGTAATGAGCCGCCTGGAAGTGATCGATATAGAGGTCGGAGGCACTGAGGGCCACGAAGGGGATCAGCCACAGCCAGCGGTTCCGGAAATACACGGCACCACAGAACGTGAGGGCCATGAGAGGCGAAAAATTGACCAGCGCCGGATTCCAGGTTGCAACAATCCGGTAACCCGCAGCCAGGAGAATGAGCGCGACGGCGGTTCTCATAAGCGCGGCGATTGTGGCGCCCGCCCCTCGAAAGGACAGCAAAAAGTTGCCGCACGCCCCAATTCGTCAGGGAGGCGGCGGTCGTGCCGCCGGGCGGAGCGTGATGACCTGTGTTTCCCGGCTCCCGCCGAGATGCAGGGTAATGCTCACCTCGAGCTTGTCGAAGTTGTCCTGGATCGTCGAGAGCATGGGATCCACGGCACCCTCCTGCCCGGGACCGAGGGTCATTGACTCCGGACGGGGAGCAAAGTCGCCGAGGGCGGAATTGGCGTCGGTGATCCGGAACGAGATCGGACGTTGCGTCCGGTTGATCAGGGTGAAGGTCAGGGCCAGGCGGGGCGGCGTGACGTATTCGTAATTCACGCGACCATACATGGCGGTGATCTCTTCATTGGTGTACCGGCCCGCATTCCGCGGCTCGTTGAACGGATCGTCGTTCTCCACCTCATCTTGGCGTGCCGGCTCCGCGGTGAATCGGCCGCCGTGCGAACTCGGATGCTCCCGCTCCTTGCGCAAACGCACGGTCGGGCCGAGCCAGGCCCGCACTTCCAAGGCACCGCCGCCGAACGTGGTTGAGGCCTCCAGCAGCGCTTGGGGAGGGGGCACGCGCTCGAGGAATCTCTGGCGGCTTGCCCGGTTGGTGACGCAGGCGGTGAGTCCGCACAGGGCTGCGACTGCCCCCACGAGGCCGAGAAGGCGAGCGCGCCGGAAGGCCGGTCGGAGCCGGGTCCCGCGGTCGGTTGAATGCGGAGGCGGATGCGGCACGGTCGGAATCTTGGCGCATGGTCGAATCGGCGCAATCCCCGGAGTCACACCACTGTAAGATGCCCCGCCGGTTCCGTTCGGGACGGCTTGACCGGCGGCGTTCGCGGAAGCGCAACGAAGCTTGCGCGGGCGGTCTTTTGGGTAATTCTCGCCGGGTGCGCACGATCGGGCCGGTTCGATCCTTTCTGGGTGGCATTGAGGGGCTGTTCGACCGCATGTTGTGCGTTTTGGCGGCGGCGCTCTTCTCCCAGTTCCCTGAGTTCATCCAGCAATACCTCCAGCGGCTGGGCGGGCACCTGGACGAGGCCCAACGGCAGCTCGACCAGTTTCGAGGCGTGGCGGCCCACTCGAATCTCACGCTCGGTCAATTCATCGCCAACACGGAGAACAGCGCGGAACCCACGGTGGCGCAATTGGGCCAGGTGATGCACGCCACGGTGCAGCGGGTGCACGATCTGGCCGCGGCGGAAACAGCCATCCGGGACGCGTCGATGTTCATGCGTCCGGTGGAATTCCTGCGCCACATGGATTTCTCGATCGTCCGGGCCACCTGGGCGATGTTCAAGCCGGCGGTGCCGACGACCATCGAGGGGCTGGCTTACGCCGCGATGGGCGTTTTGGTCGTGCTGGTCATATACCACGGGGGTGTCCGCTATCCGGTGCGGCGTGCCTGGCGGCGTCGGTCTGAGCGCCGCCAACGGGCCGTGGCAGCGCCGGCGGAAGACACCGGGAGTCCGGAGCCGCCCGGCGACCCGACCGCATGAACGGCGCTGATCCGCGAACCGGCCCGGAAGGGCTGCTTGCGGATCACCCGTGCAGGTATTGATTCAGCAGGTTTTCCAGATATTCTTGGCGCCCGCTGTGTCGGACGGGCTCGCCCAGTTTCATGGCGATCTTCTCCAAATCCTTGAAGGTTGTCCGTCCGGCCTCGATGTCCCGGCCGAAACCCACGTTGTAGCTGTTGTAGCGGGCCGCCACGAATTGAGTGAACTTGCCGTCTGCCAGGATCCGGCGGGCGAGCTTGAACGCGAGGGCATAGGCGTCAAAGCCGCCGATATGGGCGTAGAACAGGTCCTCGAGGTCGACCGACGCCCGGCGGAGTTTGGCATCAAAATTGAAGCCGCCTGAGCCCAAACCGCCGGCGCGCAGGATCGAGACCATGGCGAGCGTGAGCTCCTTGACGTTGGTGTTGAACTGGTCCGTGTCCCAGCCCAGCAGCAGGTCGCCGGTGTTGGCATCGATGGACCCGAGCATGCCGTGCGCCGCCGCAACCTCGATTTCATGCTGGAACGTATGTCCGGCGAGCGTGGCGTGGTTTGTCTCGATGTTGAATTTGTACTGCCGGTCGAGGCCGTGGGTTTTGAGGAAGGCGATTCCGGCGGCCACATCGAAGTCGTACTGGTGTTTTGTCGGCTCCTTGGGCTTCGGCTCGATCAGCAGTTGGCCCTTGAAACCGATGCTCTTGGCGTGCTCCGCCGCCATGCGCAGAAACCGCGCCATGTGTGCCTGTTCCCGCTTGAGGTCGGTATTGAGCAGCGTGTCGTACCCCTCGCGGCCGCCCCAGAAGACATAGTTTTGGCCGCCGAGCTCGTGGGTCACCTCCATGGCCTTCTTCACCTGGGCGGCGGCGAAGGCGAACACGTGGGCGTCCGGGTTGGTGGCGGCCCCGCACATGTAACGCGGATGAGAAAACAAGTTCGCCGTTCCCCAGAGCAGGTTCACCCCCGTGGCCCGCTGCAGCTGCTTCGCGTGCGCCACGAGCCGGTCGAGGTGGCGGTTCGTCTCCGCCAGCGTGCCGCCCTCCGGGGCGATGTCGCGGTCGTGAAAGCACCAGAACGGCGCGCGGATTTTCACGAAGAACTCGAAGGCGGCATCCATGCGGGCCAGCGCAACCGACAGGGGATCGCGGCCCTTGTCCCACGGGCGGCGGATGGTGCCGTCCAGACCGAATGGATCGGCGCCGTTGCCGCGAAACGAGTGCCAATAGGCGATGGAAAAACGCAGGTGATCCCGCAGTGGTCGTCCATCCACGACCTCGTCCGGATTGTAATGACGGAAGGCGAGAGGATTCTCCGACGTCGGTCCCTCGTAGGCGATCTGGGGAATCCCAGGGAAATGTATCTTGGATTTTTTCATGGGAAGCAGCGGAACGGTCATCACACAACCGGCGGGCCGGCGGCACGAGCCTGTTTTCGCGAGAACATTAGAACAGGTCGCTTCCGGCCGCCAGCGCACGCGGCCGAATCGACGTCCGGGACGCGGGGATCAGCGCTCCCCGCGGGTTCACTTGGCCAGCTGGGTCTTGAGGAACTCGACGCTGCCGCGAATGGAATCGTCTTGCTCCATCATGTTCTCGACCGTCTTGCAGGCGTGGATGACCGTCCCGTGATCGCGGCCGCCAAACGCTTCGCCGATCTCCTGCAGGGAGTGTTTGGTCAGCTGGCGGGCGAGATACATCGCGATCTGCCGCGGCATGGCGATGTTGGCAGGACGGCGCTTGCTCGTCATGTCGCTGTGGCGGATCTGGTAGTGGTCGGCGACGCGTTTTTGGATCGTCTCGATCGTCAGCTGGTTCTGCGCCTGTTCCATCAGCACATCCTGCAGCAGCATCTCCACGGTCGGCAGATCGAGGGTCCGGCCGGTCAACGCGGAATAGCTGGCCACCTTGATCAAGGCCCCTTCGAGGCGCCGGATGTTCTTGCAGATCAGCTGGGCGATCAAATTGATGACGGCGGCGGGGACGTCGAACTTCAGGTTGGCGGCCTTGGTGCGGAGAATCGCAACCCGCGTTTCCAGATCAGGCGACTGGATGTCGGCCACGTAACCCCACTGAAACCGGGAAACGAGGCGTGATTCGAGTTTGGCGATTTCGCTGGCCGGCCGATCGCTGGTGAGGACGACCTGCTTGCCCGACTCGAAGACGTCGTTGAAGGTATGAAAGAACTCCTCCTGGATCCGCTC
>JBJKRV010000218.1:0-2551 GCA_046704465.1 Opitutaceae bacterium
CTTCGAAGGCGGTGCCGGCGAAACCGTGCGCCGGAAGCTCATGGAGACGACGGAGCTGCATACCATCCTCCGCCTCCCCACCGGCATCTTCTACGCCAATGGCGTGAAGGCCAATGTGCTCTTCTTCGACAATCGCCCTGCGAGCAGGCAGACCGCGACCAGGGACGTTTGGTACTACGACTACCGGACCAACATTCACCACACGCTGAAGCGAAAGCCGATGCGCTTCGAGGATCTCGCGGAGTTCATCGCGTGCTACAACCCCGGGAACCGCCACAAACGAAAGGAAACCTGGCACGCGGAGAAGAACCCTGCAGGACGCTGGCGGAAGTTCACCCACGCCGAGCTGGCTGCGCGCGACAAGACCAGCCTCGACCTCTTCTGGCTCAAGGACGACAGCCTCGCCGATCTGGACAACCTGCCCGAGCCCGCCGACCTCGCCGAAGAGATCATCGAAAACATCGAGGCCGGCCTCGCCAGCTTCCGCACCGTCGCCGCCAATTTGGGCAAATAGGCAGAAATGGATGCTCCCGGGAGTGGCCGCCAGAAACTTCGTGGGATGTCACCGTGCATCCACATGATCGCGCTCCTCGCCGAACACCGGAGCCGCCGAAATTTCCGCGCAACGGCGGAGAACTGCCCAAAATTGGGTGAAAGCGGCGCGGTTCGGCTGGGGCCCGGCCGTTCACCCCATCGGACCGACGCGGACACACCCCGCCCTTGCGGGCACCCCTCTCAAGCGGGGATTTCATCCGGGGCCGCGCCGGGACCGTCCTCCGCTCCGCATCCACCCCTTGCCTCGCGGCGGCCCGGCGCCAGTCTGGGGCCGGTGCAGTTTTCCGGTCCGATCCGCCTCGAACGCTTCCTGGCCGGCGCCGGCCTGTGCTCGCGCCGGGCGGCCCGCGCCCTGATCGCGGCCGGCGAGGTGTCGGTGAACGGACAGCCGGCGGTCCTGGGCGCGAAGGTGTCCGGCGACGCCGACCGGGTGGCGGTGCGGGGCCGGCCGGTGGAGTCGCGCCAGCCGCGCGTGACCCTGGCGATGCACAAGCCGCGCGGCCTGATCTGCTCCAACCGCGACCCCCACCACGCCCGCACCGTCTTCAGCGCGCTGCCGCCGCCGTGGTCCGGGCACCGGTTCTTCTGCGCCGGCCGGCTCGACCAGGACAGCGAGGGACTGCTGATCCTGACGACCGACGGCGACCTGGCCCAGCGGCTGACCCATCCCTCCCATCGCGTGGTCAAACGGTACCAGGTGAGCCTGGACCGGGACTTTCCCCGGGCGCAGCTCGCCCGGCTGCTCCGCGGCGTGGTCGTCGAGGGGGAGCACTTCCAGGTCGAACACGCCTCCCTGGTGCATCCCGGACCGGGCGGGGGTTCGTCCGAGCTCGACGTCCACCTGCACCACGGCAAGAAGCGCGAGATCCGCCAGCTCTTCCGGGCCCTCGGCTACCGCGTGCGGCGCCTGCGCCGGTACCAGATCGGCGGGCTGCGCCTGCAGGGGCTGCCCGCGGGCGCCGTGAAGTCGCTGACCGACCCGGAGGTCCGGCTGCTGTTTCGCGCCCCCCCGCCGCATCCCGATTGAAATCCCCGGGATGCTGGATCCCTTGGGGGCATGGCACAATTCGCACTCTACGCCCACCTCAAGGCCAAACCCGACAAACGCGGCGAAGTCGAGGCGCTCCTCAAGTCCGCCCTGGCCCTGGCCCGGCAGGAGCCGCAAACGGTCACCTGGTACGCCTTCGCCGAGGACGAGGGCTCCTACGGGATCTTCGACACCTTCGATACCGAGGCCGGCCGCCAGGCCCATCTGGACGGTCCCATCGCCAAGGCGCTGATGAGCAAGGCGGATGAGCTGCTCGCGGAGCCGCCGCGCATCCATAAGATCGCGCTCCTCGCCGACAAGCATTGAGCGGTCGAAGATCGCCGTCGGTGCCGACCGGCCCGGCTCCTCCTCCCGATCGTGGCGGCCCCTGATGCCCAGGCCGGAGGGAAAAAATCCTTGCCCGACCGGGCCGGGAACCTAGGGTGCCCGGTTCCGGTTTGGGTCCCCATCGTCTAGCCCGGCCCAGGACACCACCCTTTCACGGTGAGAACCGGGGTTCGAATCCCCGTGGGGACGCCAGCTTAAGTGGCTGGCAATCAACGGCGTTAAATTCTTCGATAACCGATTTGGACGTTGACTGGCCAAATCGGTCATGAAGCACGCCACTCCCTTCGTCATCTCAGAGTTCACGAATCCCTCCGGGAAGATCGCTTTCCAACTCTACGCGCGCATCGACGGCCAACGTTTTCGAAAGAACTTCCCGACCCGCGCCGAAGCCGAGACCGAACGTCAGGTCCAGGATGTGCAATGGCTCCAGCGCGCCAGTGGCGCGCGCGCGACGATCACCCGCTTGTCGGAGGATCAAATTCAAGAAGCCGAGGCTGTTTTCCGTCGGCTGGCGGGGCAAACGCGGTCGCTTACTTTCTACGTCGATTTCGCGCTGGCGAATTACCGCGAGCCCGTGGCACAAAAACTCCTAACGGAGGCCGTGGCGGAGTTCCTCATCTT
>JBJKRV010000219.1:0-2779 GCA_046704465.1 Opitutaceae bacterium
GTTTCCACCGCCTCGGTCTGCGCGTCGGCGAGTTCGCCCAGCAGGTGCAGGTCGTCCACGTCGGCGAACGCCCGCGGCAGGTCGGTCTCGACGAACTTCAGCGCCCCGCGGAACGCCTCCAAGCCGACCTTCACGAAGATGCCGGGCGGATCCTTGACGTTGTCGCGCGCCGCCTGAATCAGGCGCGGCACCTGGCGCAGCTTCGACAGCGTGCGCCGGGCCCGCTCGGAGGCCGGCGCGTAGGCGAACAGCGCCTGGCCGGCGAGACTCGAGGCCAGCAGGTCCGCGTAGTACTGCGGGTTGCGTTCCCAGCTGCGCAGCTCTTCCAGCTCGAAGCCGCGCGCCCGGACGTTGGCCGCCAGAATCGGCCGTTCGATCTGTTCGGCCGGCGTCAGCCCGCGGGAGTCGATGGCGTCCAGTCGCCGGCGGAAGCCCGCCAGCGTCCGGCCGTGCGCCTCGATGGCGGGCCGCGTCAGATCCTCCAGCAGGTCGTCGTAGGCGTGAACGCCGTCGAGCGACGCGCTGGTGGGATGCGTCTCGTGAAGGTAGCCGAGATAATCGTCGACGAAGTGCGGGAGAGGCTCTGATGAATGCATGGCCGACCGTGGCCCGAGTGGGTGTCCGATGAACGGCGGAACCTGTGCCGTGGAAGCCTGTGCGTCCCTGCCCGCGCGCGGCGCGGCTCAGGTCCGCCCCGTACGCATCACTTCCGAATGGTACAATAATCGGACTCCCGAATGTCCGGCATCCTCTTCGTCGTCGCCACGCCGATCGGCAACCTCGAGGATGTCACCGTGCGGGCGCTGCGGATCCTCCGCGAGGCGACCGTGATTGCCGCGGAAGATACCCGCCGCACCGCCGGGCTGCTGGCCCGCCACGGGATCGCCACCCCGCTTACCAGCCTGCACGAACACAACGAGGCGCGCAAGACCCCGACCCTGATCGCGAGACTGCGGTCAAATGACCATATTGCATTGGTCTCTGACGCGGGTACCCCTGGCGTGTCGGATCCCGGGATGCGGCTCATCCAGGCGGCAATTGCCGAAGGAATCCCGGTGGTGCCGATTCCAGGCCCGAGCGCCGTGTTGACAGCGCTGATCGGTGCGGGCCTGCCATTCGATAGCTTCACATTCCTCGGCTTTCCACCGACGCGGTCAAAAGACCTATCGAGTTGGCTTCAGACACTTGCGGCCGAGGCCAGACCCGTGGTCTTTTTCGAAGCCCCTCACAGGATCCGCGCGACACTCACGCGGCTGGCCAGAATATTGGTCGACAGACCGATAATTGTCGGCCGAGAGATGACCAAGGTGCACGAGCAGTGGCTGAGAGGGCCGATTCCGGAAGTCCTGGCGGAACTCGGCGAGCCTCGCGGCGAGTTCACCGTGGTCGTTCCGGCAGGAGAAGCCGCCTCATTGACCCCCTCGCCCATCACCACGGCGGCCGAGCTCTTCAAGGAATTCTGTCGTATGACCGACAAGCTGGGTAAGACTCGCCGCCAGGCGATTTCGGCACTGGCCAAAGAGCATGGCCTGCCAGCCCGCGAAGTCTATCGGCTGGTTGAAAGCGAGAAAAATATGTCGAACGACAGAACATAGCCGTCGACGGGTCGGCGAACGCCACCCGGCCGCAGCACCACGCGGATCATTGAATTGGTCAAATGACAGATTGCTGCAACTCCCTCCCCTATCCCGCCGGTTGCTTGACCGTTGTGCATTCGGTTTGTTAAGGTTACGGCGCTCGCCGTTACACAGCTGTTCGGAGTCTTTCACCTTTTCGCGCGCGGCCGGGAGGCTGCATGGCGAAGCAGCAGCGGGACCGTTCGGGTCCCTCCAGGTCACACACCAGGAAGCCGGCATCACGCCGGCCGGCACCCGCGCCGCCCGCCCCGGTTGAGGACGAGGAGACGCTGCGGCGCCGCGCCGCATACCAGGAAGCGGTCGCCCTGTACGAACAGGGCGTCCAGGCCCTGCAGCAGCACAAGTACGCCCAGGCGGCCGAACTGCTCAACCGCGTCATCGAGCAGTATCCCGACGAGCTGGATCTCCACGAACGCGTCCGGCTCTACCTCAGAATCTGCGCCCGCCAGGTGGCGCCGGCGCCGGCGGCTCCCCGCACGCCTGCGGAGCGGATTTACGCGGCCACGCTGGCGCTCAATGCGGGGGCGGCCGAGCGGGCTCTGCCGCAGCTCCAGGCGGTCCTGGACGACGACCCGAAGAACGACCACGCGCTGTACATGCTGGCCGTCGTTCACACGATGCGCGACGAGCCGGCGCTCGCCCTCACGTGCCTGCAACAGGCGGTCGCCCTGAACCCCGAGAACCGCGGGCAGGCGCGCCGGGATCCGGACCTGGAGCGCCTGCGGCAGGATCCGGAGGCGCGCGCGTTCCTCGACAACGCGCCTCCACACTCCGGCCACCGCGGGTCTTCGCGGAGCCGACCGGCCCGCTGAACGGCGCGCGGCCGACCGGCCCCATTGGGGCGGTCGCGGACCGCCGCGATCGGTCATAATCTCTAGTTGGTGGTGGGCCGCTTCCCTGCGCCCCCGCCCGCCTCATGGACATCCACGTCGTCATTCTCGCCGCCGGCAAGGGGACGCGGATGCGGTCCGCGCGGCCGAAGGTCCTGCACCGACTGGCCGGGTGGCCGCTCATCGCGCACGTCCTCCGCACCGCGGAAGCGCTGGCGCCGCGCACCACCACGCTGGTGGTGGGCCATGGCGCGGAGGAAGTCCGGCAGGCGCTGGCGGGCCGACCCGGACTCCAGTACGCTGTGCAGGATC